>JAGGYV010000013.1 GCA_021162325.1 Desulfobacteraceae bacterium
AGTTGATTGGCGGATATCATGATTTTTTTTGAAAATCCAAGGTTTGTTGTCTGTCGGTAAAGATACAGGTGATAGAACAAAAACAGCAGGCATATCAGAACAACGATAAAAAGGGGAACCAAAAGCGGCGGGGCGGCATTTGTGGCAAAGTAGAGAATGCCCATCACCGGGAGGCTGAGTCTTGCAATGAGTTGGAGGGCTGGCGCGTTGGCCCTGATTGAATGCAGATTGAATCTGGGGCGTTTTTTGTTTGCCCCCTGTTCGATACTGTTTAAATCCACCACCGTATCGTGTTCGGGATAATCTAAGATAATGCTGTCAAGATCCACTATCGGATTATGGGGCGGATTATTTATGTTTGGCGAACTGTACACGATAGGGAATAGACCTCGTTTGTTTTGGCGTTAATTTTTAATTCTATTGAAAAAACAGTAATTTGTCAATAAAAATGATCAAAGGTCAGCCTGTTGATTGATTCAAATTTTATGCATGAAAATTTGATTGCCATATCTCTTGATAATACAGTGATTATTCTTGATAATACAGTGATTATTTAATAATAAAAATAGTTAAATGATGTTAAAATTCCTTTTTTTAGTTATAACCTGAACAATAAATACGATGGTGAAGGAATAATGGAACGGCTGGATTATTTTATTAAACGTTTATTGTTGATTATTCCAACATTTATCGGCATCACCGTCTTGTGCTTTCTGGTCATTCAATTTGTTCCGGGTGGCCCGGTGGAACAGGCAATCATGCAAATGAAAGGTATTGGCGGCGGTGAAATAAGCCCGGGAGCGGGTTCCGCCCAATCGATCACTGAAAGACAGAGAAGACAAATCGAAGTTTATTACGGATTTGATCAACCGGTTTACAAACGATACTGGAAATGGCTGGTTGTTGATCGCATCGGCATGAAAATGCCGTCATACAGATTTCCCAATAAAACCGCCTGGCAGCTGATTAAAGGAAGATTTAAAGTATCCATCATTTTCGGGTTGACCGGTTTTTTATTGTCCTACCTGGTGTGCATTCCCCTGGGTATTTTCAAGGCCCTTCGTCATAATACGTCATTTGATATAATTTCAAGCCTCATTGTTTTTGTCGGTTATGCAATCCCGGCATTTGCCATGGGCATGGTGCTTAAAATGCTCTTATGCGGAACTGTCGAAGGCATGTGGAATATATTCCCCATATCCGGGTTTCATTCAGACGGATACCATGTGTTAACCCTGACGGGAAAAACCGGAGATATATTTATGCACATGTTTTTGCCGGTCTTATGTTATGTGATCGGGAATTTTGCCGTATTAACGCTTTTGATGAAAAATTCACTCATTGAACAGATCAGCAAGGATTATATCCGAACGGTGGTGGCCAAAGGGGGGAGTTTTACTCGGGCGGTATGGGGACATGCGTTCAGGAACGCCCTGATTCCCATTGCCACTGGTATGGGGGGGATACTGACCGTCATGTTTGCCGGATCAGTGATTATTGAGCAGGTGTTTGAAATTCCGGGCATGGGCCGGTTGAGCTTAGAGGCGATCGTTGGTCGGGATTATCCGGTGTTTATGGGCATTCTTTCACTGACGTCCATTCTCGGATTGCTGGGTAATATTTTTTCAGATTTTTTATATGTGATCATTGATCCGCGAATCAATTTTCAGAAATCCTGATGAAGGTTCAACGCTGTTTTTTAAAAGACTGTCCATAATTATCATCGTTTAACCCGGACCGGAAAAGTTAAAAGTGAACTAAAGTTTGAAGTGCTCTAAAGTTATTGTTAATGCCTCCGGCATTGTTATTTTTTATAAAAAAATGATCGCGCGTTTAGCGCAGTCGTCAACTTTAGATCACTTTAGATCACTTTAGATCACTTTAGATCACTTTAGATCACTTTAGATCACTTCACACTTTTCGAGTTTTGGACTATTTTGCCATAAAATGCAAAAAAATAGGCCTTAGACCTAAATGATATTTCGAATACTAAAAAATCCAGTGGCTAAAAAGCGATTTTTACGTTTCAAATCTATGAAACGGGCTTATTTCTCCTTTTGGATTATTTGTGTTTTATATGGTCTGAGCCTTTTTTCAGAAGTGGTGTGTAATAATGTGCCGCTGTATGTTAAGTATAACGGTCGGTCCTATTTTCCGGTGGTGAAGTATTACTCTGAAAGTGAGTTTACCGGCAATGGTCGGCAAACCCGGCCGGATTACCGGCAATTAAACCAATCCGAGGCCTTTGCCGGTAATTCTGATAATTACATGATTTTTCCCCTGATACCATTCAGTCCTTTAGAAAGTATCAATCCAAAAGTCATTTTTGTACCGGATGAAGTTGAACTCAGGCTGACAAAGGTGCCGCGGATCGGTACCGTTGATATACAAAAAGACTTTACGATTGTTCGGTCCGTATTTCTGGCGTCTTTTGTAAGTGATCCTGAGAAGAATATCCCGGGGGAAAATCTTGCAAAATATTTTATTCTGCCGGAAACGGTGGAACACTTAATTGCCGCACGGTTTGCAAACCAGGGCACCGGTTTTGCCGAGTTTACGATACAGAATCATGCGGGTGAAAAAATTCTTGCCTCATTGGCCACTTTTCGGCCCAGGAAGACCCCGCCCGGAAAAATCAGGGTGACTTTAAAGGAAATGGTCAGCAATAGAGAGCCGGCAGAATCGATTGTTTTTGACCGGTCGCTTGAACCGGTTTTAAACGGGACAAGTATCTGGCACCAGGTTGTAAAAGATGAGGCGCGGATTCTTTTAAATCTTGTACAAACCAGATTCAATCAGCCTGTTGATGATTATCGATTGGTCATTGACCAACGCCAATATACGGCTTCATTTATAAAAGAGGAAGTCCGGTTCCCGTACCCGCCGGTGAAAGACCATCCCATGGGAATTGACGGGGCGGGCAGGGATGTTTTTGCCCGCATTCTTTACGGCCTCAGAATATCCTTAACGTTTGGATTGATGCTTGTGGGCTGCTCTATGGTGATCGGTGTGATGGCCGGCGCAGTTCAGGGATATTATGCCGGAAAGCTGGATATCACGGCCCAGCGGATGATTGAAATCTGGAGTGCGTTACCTTTTTTATATGTGATGATTTTAATGGGATCCATTTATGGGAGAAGTTTTACGCTGCTGTTGATCTGCTATGGGCTGTTTAACTGGGTGGGGATTTCTTATTATATCCGGGCGGAATTTTTAAGCCTGCGAAAAAGGCCGTTTGTTGAGGCCGCAAAATGCATGGGTGTGCCGCCGATTAAAATTATTTACAGGCATATCCTCCCGAATGCTTTGGTCCCGGTGATCACCTTTTTCCCTTTTTTTCTGGTGGGGGCGATTGGCGCGCTGGCGGCACTCGATTATCTCGGATTCGGGCTTCCCCCACCTACGCCGAGCTGGGGCGAACTTTTATTTCAGGCCCAGCAGTACCGATGGGCCTGGTGGCTGATTCTTTATCCGTCTTTGGCGCTGTTTTCAGTGATGCTCCTCGGCGTGTTTGTGGGAGAAGGAATTCGAAACGCGTATGATCCGAAACAATACAGCAGATTTCAATAATAAGGTATTAATGGAAACAACCGTCCAGAACAAAAAAATGGAATCAGGTGAACAAGAGGCCCGACTGCTGACAGTCAGGGACTTGACCGTTAGTTTTTCAACTGATGACGGAACGTTTAAAGCAGCGGATAAAATCTCTTTTCATATTGAAAAGGGTGAAAATGTCGGCCTGGTGGGAGAATCCGGGTGTGGAAAGTCCGTGACTGCGCTCTCGATCCCCCGCCTGATTCCTTCACCGCCGGGAAATATAGATTCAGGTGACATATGGTTTGATGGAAAAGATATCATGTCAATGACTTCTGAACAGCTGCGGGATATTCGGGGGCGTGCCATCAGCATGATATTTCAGGAACCGTTATCTGCGTTGTCTCCTCTGCACCGTATCGGCCGTCAGATGACTGAAACCCTATTGCTGCATCAGGATATGTCGAAAAAAGAGGCCTGGCAGTTTTCTGAGCAGTGGTTAGGTAAAGTGGGGATACCGGATGCGGCGGACCGAATGTTTGCCTATCCGTTTCAGCTTTCCGGGGGCATGCAGCAGCGGATTATGATTGCCATGGCATTGATGCTGGAACCGAACCTGATCATAGCGGATGAGCCGACAACCGCCTTAGATGTCACCACCCAGGCGCAGGTTTTTGAACTGATCAAGGCGATGAAAAAGAAGCATACGTCTATGCTTTTGATCACCCATGATATGGGGGTTGTCTGGGAGATGTGCGAACGCATCCTGGTCATGTATGCATCCAACATTGTTGAATTCGGCAGCCGTGAAGATATTTTTTCAAACCCTAAACATCCGTATACCATCGGGTTGTTAAACGCCATCCCCAAATTGATGGGCGGGCGGAGGCAATTAAAAGACATCCCGGGACAGGTGCCGTCCCCATTTGATTATCCCAAAGGATGCCATTTTGAAAAGCGGTGTGCGTTTTCTATGGAAAAGTGCATGACTGAAAAACCACCGTTTTATGAGTGCGGCAATGGACATCAGGCAGCCTGTTTTTTACTGGAAAACGGTTCCGGGTCAATGCCATTAATTTAAGCCATATGCGTAGGGGAGGGGTTTATCCCCTCCCGTTACGGGACGACATTTTGCGGGAGGGGATAAACTCCTCCCCTACATTGAATCATCTCAGGTTTAATGGCATTGAGTTTTGGATAGGTAAGAGCGAACAAATCATATTAATTTTAAAATAAAAAAATGTGATGTTAAACACGATTGATAAAATAGACGAAAATCCGGAGCCTTTGCTCAAGGTAATTGATTTAAAAACCTGGTTTCCGATAAAACGGGGTTTTTTTTCAAAAACCGCTGATTATGTTCGTGCCGTTGACGGCGTCAGCCTGAATATCTATCGCGGTGAAACACTGGGGCTGGTGGGAGAGTCAGGCTGCGGTAAAACCACTCTGGGAAGGACACTTCTCGGCCTTGAAAAATCAAATGAGGGAAATGCCTTTTTCGATAAAATTCCTTTGCATGCATTGAATCCGCGTGAAATGAACCGCTTGCGAAAACGGATTCAGGTAATTTTTCAGGACCCGATGTCGTCATTAAATCCACGAATGACGGTGATTGATATCGTCACCGAGGGGCTCGCACAGTTTAAGAGAATTGAAGGCACTCGAAAAGAGCATGCCGAACGCCTGTTAAAAGAGGTCGGACTTTCAGCTGATTCAATTTATCGATTCCCCCATGAATTTTCTGGGGGGCAGCGGCAGCGGATCAGTATTGCCCGGGCCATTTCCTTAAGACCTGAATTTATAATATGTGATGAGGCGGTTAGCGCTCTGGATGTTTCGATCCAGGCTCAGGTCATCAATTTGTTGATCTCCCTACAGCAGCGGCATCACCTTTCCTATTTGTTTATTTCCCATGATTTAAGCGTGGTCAGTAATATTGCCGACCGGATAGCGGTCATGTATTTAGGGCAAATTGTAGAATCCGGAACAACGTTTGACATTATTCATAATCCCCTGCATCCCTATACAAAAGCATTGATTGCAGCGGTTCCGGAGCCGGGTAAAATCAGGAGCCGGCGAATTCTGTTAAAAGGGGAAATCCCATCTGCATCCTCGCCGCCGCCGGGATGCCGGTTCCACACCCGATGCCCGGAGGTGATGGACATATGCCGTCAAAAAGTGCCTATCCGGAAAATAATTGATGGGCGGGAAGTACTATGTCATCTCTATGCGCATCCGGAGGGATAATAAGGGGGCAGGGAAACGCGTAACCTGAAACATGGAAGGGGTCGCATCTTAATTATTAACTATTGACACCTTCATTCATTTTTAATAACCTGCTGGAAATTGAACAATTTTTCAAAGCAAACTTTTCTTTGTAAGTAGACAAACGGGGGTTGTTTGGATGGCACGGGCTTTAAGAATCGAATATCCGGGTGCTTTTTATCATGTG
>JAGGYV010000280.1 GCA_021162325.1 Desulfobacteraceae bacterium
AAACGTTGAGGCAAATATTATCACGGTGAATCACGCGGATATGATAGACGGAACCCCGATATTAGACATTAAGCCGCACATAGAGGACAAAAGAGATTGTCCGAGCTGTCCGCAGGAATCAGGAGAACATTAAAGGATAAATCGGTGTTATTTTTTAACCGGAACATGCACCGCCACCGTGGTTCCATTGCCCGGACTTCCTGAAATTTTTATCTCCCCTCCAGCCGAATGGGCTCGTTCCATCATCCCCATCAATCCGAATGAATCCCGGTGGGCAATCTGATCCTCGGGTATACCAACCCCGTTATCTTTTACAATAAGTTCTATAATGCTGTTTTTTACTTTTAAGCGCACTTTGATATATGTCGCCTGTGAATGCCGGGTGATATTTGTGAGGGTTTCCTGAAAAATCCGAAAAATTGTTGTGGAAAGCACGTCATTTAACTCAGGTTCTTCAGGATTAATCGTTATATCTGTTTTGATGCCTGTTCGTTTCTCAAACTCTTTTATCTGCCATTCCATTGCTGCTGCAAGTCCCAGATCATTTAATAGTCCGGGCCTCAGTTCCGAAATGATTCGCTGGACCGATTTGATGGCATTGCCCACAAGCGAAATGGTTTTTTCAGCCTTTTTAACGGCTGTTTTTTCTTTTTCGGGAATTTTTCTTTTTAACCAGGAAAGGTCCAGTTTTATCGCGGTTAATGCCTGTCCCAGATCATCATGAACCTCACGGGCAATGCGTATCCGCTCCTGTTCCCTTGTAGATTGGAGATATGCTGAAAGATTGCGCAATTTTTCATGAGATTTTGTCAGTTCCTCCTCCGCCTGCTTTCGAGTACTGATATCGCTGGAAATACCGCAAATACAGCTAAGCTCCCCTGAAGTATTAAAAATAGGGAATTTAATGGAAATATAGGTATGTATCCCGTCATCATGAAGAATGTTTTCCTCAAATTCAAGGGGCATGCCCGCTTCAATAACTTTTAAATCGTTTTTTATCAAAAGGTCTGATATCTCTCTGGGGAATATATCATTATCGGTTTTACCGATCATCTCTCTTCTAGTGGTATGAAACAGGGTTTCATACTGCCTGTTGACCAGAATATATTTTCCCTGTTTATTCTTAAGATAGATAACCGCCGGCGCGTTATCAATAATGGATTGCAGTTGCTTCTGGCTTGCCCGAAGTTCTTTTGCCGCCATTATTTTTTCTGTAACATTCTCTACTACGCCGATACCGCCTTGCACAGTGTTATCGTCAGAAATAAGCGGAATAAAATCTGCTTTTGTATAAGTTGTCTTGCCACCGGTTACAGACGAATATTTTCCTTCCAAATGCCGCGTTTTCCCATCTATAGAATCTCTCACTGCGGTTAACATCTGTTCATTTTTTACGTTTTCAAGCAGGTTAAAACCGATGAGATTTTTCATTGATGTTCCGGCTATTTCCGCTGATTGTTTGTTACACACGGTAATAATGCCCTGTTTGTCATAATGGAAAATGCCGATGGGGATTTTATTACAAATTAGACGATATTTTGTTTCACTTTTTTTCAGCGCTTCCTGGGCCTGCTTGCGATGAGTGATGTCAATGGCGGTTGCTGCAATTAAATGGGGGCTACCGTCGTCTTTTCTGATAATGAATCCGGTCATTAGCGTCGGAAAAACAGAACCGTCTTTTCGTACATGCCAGACTTCCTCGGCCGTGTAACCGCGCCCATTCATTAATTTTTCATTTAGCTTTCTTACGTGACCCATTTGATCTTTTGTGTGAAAAATTTCAAGATTTTTTCCTTCCAGTTCATCAGTACAAAATCCATGCATCGCGGCAAAGGTATCATTTATATAGATAAAATTTCCATCAAGATCCACTATCGCTGTGCCGTAATTTGCCTGGTCGGAAATTGTTTTAAATTTTTTCAATTCCGCTTCAGCAAATTTGCGTTCCGTTATATCTGACAGAACACCGTTGAAAAGAATACTGCCGTTTTTTTCAACGGATTTGACAGAATTAATATTTATCCAGAACAAATCACCGTTTGATTTTTTGCACTCAATTTCCACATCCTGGAGAAATCCGTTTTTTTTAATCTCCGCAATGAATTGTAACCGGTCTTCGGAATAGGCATAAATAGCAGTAACCATTTTTACTGCTTCAAGTGCCTGCTCAGGCGATTCGTACCCGAAAATTTCAGCGCATTTCCGGTTCAGCATCAGGATCCTGCCGTCTATTCCAGTCTGGAAAAGACCTATGACAGAATTTTCATAAAAATTTTTGAATTTTTTTTCACTTGCTTGAAGCGCTTTTTTTAATTCCTCATAAGTTGGCTTGTCAGCCATTGGAAAATCCTCCAATTGCAAAAAAAATAAAGGGGCATACGTCTATATTTTTTAAATTCCATGAGGTGGCTTTTTTCATATTTTTTTCATATTGTCATTTTTTTCCCGATGCCGTCATCAACATGTCAAAGCGGACTCTACCCAACCTACGGAAAACCGAGGTTTTCGTTCAGGCATTAATTAATCTGAAATGTAATCATACGATAAAAATAAGGGGTGCGCTATCCGTGTTTAGCGGATTTTTACTTCTGTGGCAGGAGAAAAGATGCATCCGCATTTTCTAATTCCTGTTCAAGTTTTGATTGATTCCAGTTGAGTTCTTTTGCCGCAACAATGGCAATTTTTTCAAGATTTTTTGTGCCGGGATGTCCTATATTGCCGATACCGGTTCGGCGCATGAGAATGTCATCAAGGTTTCTTGCCGATTCGTTTTGAACGGCATAAACGACCGACGCCAGGATTTGTCCGTCTTCACATATAATTTCCGAAAGCGCCGGGTGTTTTTTTGCCATTTCCAAAACAGCATTGCTTTCCGAGCCGTAATTTCTGCCTAAAAATTCAACTGTCATGGGGTCGAAATCGGGGTGTTTATTTTTTAATTCGACCATAAACGTTTTCATGTCTTTTATTTCACATCCGGCCAGAAAGGCTTTGTCCGTGATGGCATTTTTCGGCGTACGGTTTAATTTTTTTTCAGCCATTTTCATGACACTTTCTGCCAGATGCCGGCTGGTGGTGTATTTGCCGCCTTCTACGGTGATCAATCCGTCAAAGCCGTCTGACGCATTATCGTATATTTCATATTTGCGGGAAGATTCATAGGTGCCTTCGGTCTGATCGTCCACTAAGGGCCGAAGTCCACCCCAGGCATGTACCACATCATTGTATTTGAGGTTTCCATCGCCAATGGCGTCATTGGTGTCTTTAATCAGGGCTTCAATACTTTTTTTGCTGACTTTGTAATCATCCGGGTTTCCTTCATAATCCTTGTCGGTTGTCCCGATCAGCTGTAATCCCCGCCAGGGGATAGTAAAGAAATGCCGGCCCGAAGGCGTCCACATTACTACCGCGTGTTGGGTTTTAAATTTTTTGGTCAAAATATGAATCCCTTCGGACCGTTTGATCTGATGTTTTGAATTTCCGGACTTGTCCGCAAGGTTTAAGATGATATCCGCCCATGGGCCCGCGCAGTTAATTACAAGGGAACCCTTTAAATCAACTGTGCTGCCGGATAAGGTGTCTTCCACCCGGACACCGTTCACCTTGTGGTCATTGGAAAATAAGAATTCAATCACTTTTGTATAATTGGAGACTTCAGCCCCATGCCGGACAGCGGATTTTATAAATGCAAGGGTCAGTCTTTCCGGATAAATGCTCTGGCAGTCATAATAAATGGAGCCGCCGGTCATTCGATTGGATCTTACTTCCGGTTCCAGCTCCATAATTTTTGATTTCGGCAGCCAGGTATGGTGAGGCATATTCTTGCCTTTATCCCAGGTTCTGTTCCGATCATAGGAGAGAATATCATAGAGTGTCAGCCCGGCCCGGAGTAACCATTTATTTCGTTTCAGATCTTTATAACCGGGAACCAGAAATTGAATCGGGTAAACAAGGTTTCCTGCAATATTTTCAAGAATCAGTCGTTCACGCAGGGATTCTCTAACAAGGCCGAGTTCCACATTCTGAAGATACCGGAGTCCGCCATGAATGAGCTTTGATGTGGCAGCAGAAGTGGCCCACCCGTAATCTTTTTTTTCAACCAGAGCGACACTAAAGCCTCTGCTGGCGGCATCATACGCCACTGCCGCACCGGTAATCCCCCCCCCGATAACAATCAGGTCAAATGTTTTATTTTTATAATTCTCAATGAACCGTTTCATTTGTAAGTGTTTTCTCCTTCGAATTAAACCTATCCATAATCAATTGAAATGATAGATATGTTTATTTGTTGATACAGTGGTGAGGTGTCATTATGAAAAGTTTTTTACGAGATCGCCATATCTGGGTGACTTCTCAATAAATTCGGGCCGCAGCTCCTATTTTTTACGAGTTCATCAGTGTTAGTATCGCAATATACGGGTCGCCCGGAATTTTTAAGAACATGCATATCTGGTTTTTAAATATTTTTTTTGTACATAATTTCATGATATAAGATAAATACACAACATAAAAATGCGAAGCAACGCCATCACTCTTATTGGCATTGCTTCGCGTTTGCTCGCCTCGTAACGACAGTCATGCGAAAGGGCGAGTAACCGGATGAGTTTATGAATTAACAAATAAAATTTTGTTAAGAAGATTTAATCGGAAATATCGAGCGCCGGGTCCGGTGAATTATCATTTTTTCCGTCCACATAACATTTCTTCCCATACCAGTTGACCTGGCGGCAGATTCCCCTGATGATACTGACTTCCCTTGCACGCAACGGAATGCGGGAAAAGAAGCGTCTAAGTTTGTTCATCCAGTAATCCGGGTTTTCCGGCAGAATATAATCGATTCTGACCAGGATGTCTTTTAACTGGTCATACATTCCGTCAAGTTCATGACGGGATGCCAGGCGGGGTGAAAAGGGTGATTTGTTTTTTCGGCTGGCCTGAAAGATTTCATAGCAGATGATCATGACCGACTGGGCCAGGTTAATGGATGAAAAATCGGCAGTGGGGATATTGATTAAAACATGACAGCGCCTGATTTCTTCATTGGTCAGTCCCCGGTCCTCAGGTCCGAAAACAATTGCCACCGGGTTGTCGGCAGTAATTGAAACAAGCCGATCGGCCAGGTCGGCGGGTTTTTGAACTGACTGACGCTCACCACCCAATCTGGCGGTTGTCCCCACAACATAACTCATTGAGGAAACAGCAGATTCCAGATTGTCATATCGTTTAATCTGTTCGACCATTTCAGCCGAGTCATGGGTGGCCAGTCGCATGATTTTTTCAATATCATAATTTTCAGGATCGACAACAATGAGTTTGTTCAGTCCCATGTTTCGCATAGCCCGAACGGCAGAACCGATATTTTCGGGAAACCTCGGCCGGTTGAGTACAATATGAATGTTTTCTAAATTTATTTTTTGTTCCATAATAATATTTTACTTGAACCTCTCTTCCAGAAAATCAATAAACGCCCTGCATAGGGGCGATGCGGTCCGGTCTTGATGCGTGGTCAGGTAAAAGCTGCGTTTGAGATCCACCCCTTTAATTGCCAAAGCTTTAAGCGTGCCGGCTTCCAGTTCCTCTTTAACCGCTCTTGTTGAAAAAATTGAAACCCCGACATTGTTTTTGATCCCCTGGATAACTGCGGCAGTGCTCCCCAGTTGTGCGATAACATTTACCGAATTTATATTTTTGGCGATTTTTGAAAAGCTGTTTTGAATGGATTTTAATGTACCCGATCCCTGCTCGCGGATGATAAACGGTTCAGTAAACAGCATGTCAATGCTGACATGATCTTTAGCAGCCCATTTATGGTCGCTTCGAATAATCAGGCTCATTTCATCTTCAATCAGTTTTTTTTGGTTAATCCGCTTCAGGTCGGTTTTGGCGCCCACAATGGCAAGTTCTAATTTGTAATCTACAATATCATTTATGATTTGATCGGTGTCACCGATAATTACTGAAATATTAACATCATTAAATTTTTTTAAAAAATGACCGATTTCCTGAGGAATGATATAATTGCCCGGGATGGTGCTACCCCCAATAGTCAGTCCGCCGCTGACGTTACCTATAAATTCTGCCATGGCGGTTTCAGTTTCTTCAAAAAGCGACAGGAGTTTTCCCGTGTAATCATAGAGAAGTTCTCCTGCTTTGGTCGGGAGCGCCTGCTTTCCCAGACGGTCCACAAGCCGGCATTCATAATGATTTTCCAGTTCTTTAATATGGCTGCTGATGGTGGGTTGCGTCAGATTGACGACTTTTGACGCATTTGAAAAACCCTTATGTTCGATCACTTTCTGAAAAACTTTTAAATGCCATAAGTCCATATTTGATGCCTCTTGCATTTTTTGAGTGAATCATGCCTTCTTCAAGAATCGTAAATTGGGTTAAAAAGTGCGTATTGATTTTATCAATCATAAACCGATTTTCTATAGAAAATGACAATTTGTATTATTGAAAAATACAATATATATAAATTATTTTAGAATCGCAAATAAGATAATCCAGTAAAAAGTAACATGATGGCTATGATGCCAGCATTTTTAGGAGGAATAATGAAACAGATTGATGCCCGGAAGCTTTCCTGTCCGGCCCCTGTCCTGGCTGCAAAAGAAGCTGTTGAGAATGAACGGCCCGGGATGATACAGGTGCTTGTTGATAATGATGCGGCCAAACAAAATGTGTGCCGTTTTTTGGAATCCCAATCATACCAGGTCGAATTTCAGGCCGAAGGGACAGATTTTCTGGTCACGGGAACCACGGATGGCAAACCGGCCCTGGAAAGAGAGGTTGTGAGGGTTTCTGAAGACGGTGAAACCGAAAAAATAATGGTTATGATTGCAACTGACCGCATGGGATATGGCGATGATGAATTGGGATTAAAGCTGTTGATCAGTTTTATCAAAACATTAAAAGAAATGGGGCCGGAACTGTGGCGGCTTGTTTTTGTCAATAACGGGGTCAAGCTGACAATTACCGGCTCTGAAGTTCTGGATGATATCAAAGAACTTGCAGACAGTGGTGTCCATATACTGGTTTGCGGCACCTGCCTGATGCACTTTAATATTTTAGAAGAAAAACAGGTCGGGGAAACCACCAATATGCTCGATATTGTGACAGCCATGCAATTAGCCAACAAAGTCATCAACATATAAGAACGATTTCCAATTTCACCGCATATACTGCGTCAAATGCCGTCCCGCATAGAACTGACTATAGCGAGACGGCATTTTCCTTGTATCTGCAATAAACTTGAAAACCGTTAAATTTGATGGCGTCGTAAAAAGTCCCATCTACTGCGTTATAGCGGTTTTTCAGTCTTTCAAGATACTACATGTATGATTTCGATCCTGAAAAACCACTACGCCTTGTATATGGAACTTTTACCTTAGCCATCCGGCGACTTTTTACGAGTTTATCAAATTTGATAGTCTCGTAAAAAGTCAGATTCCGACGGCAAAGTATAAAAGTTCAAATTCAAGGCGTGCAAATTCTGAGTGATGATATGTACTTAGTGTACTTTGAAGAAACGAGGACTGCAGCGCAACAAAGAATTTGGACTTTTTACGAAGCCGTTAAAGATCTCCCTGCATACAAAACAGTATAGCAGGAAGATTTTTGCCTTGCATCTTCAGCAATCTCACCAATCCCTATAACTGCTCAAATTTCCTTGTATCTGCGGCAAACTTGAAAATCGTTTAACCGGGGACCTCTCGTTCCCACGGTCCTCCGTGGGAATGCATATGAATATCAGAACTACCACTGTGTAAATACATCCAGTAATCCTTCCATTCCCAAGTAATTTCTTGCACTTGAATACCGCCAGTGTTCAGCCTTATCCACATATCCCCGCTTGACGGGGTTGTGGTGAATATATTCAACTTTTTGTTTCATCATGGCTTCGTTCTGTATCCATTCCGGATGCACGCCTTCCTGCCAGAATTGATATGCCCGGTCTGACTTATGGGCTTTTTTGTAAAAAGCCAACTGATCAAGTATTGTTATGATCTTATTTTTCGAAAGAAAATGGATTAGATTTTTTGCTGTAAAAGACTTGAAGCGGGCAATGTCTTTGTCTAAATTTTCGCTTTGCGCAATGATGTGCATATGATTTTCAAGGATTACATAGGCATAAACTTTGAGGCCATTATTAATGGCATAGCTTAATGAATCCAACAAAACACCAACCGTCTCCGGGCGAGTGAAAACAGGAATCCAGTGCAATACCGTACAGGTCATTAAATGCGGTTTATTGATTTCTGTAAAGCGGTATCTGCTTCTTCCCATTTATTAACTCCGGTATGCATTCCCACGGAGGACCGTGGGAACGAGAGTGCCCTGTTTTTTTTGGATGTTTGAGTTGACCTGCTGTACAATTTTAGGTTGAAAAGTATTTTTTTAACGAATAGGACTTCATGCAATACATTATAATAATAGATATAAGTTTTTGATATTCATATTTTTAATTAAATTCATTCTCGTTCCCACGGTCCTCCGTGGGAATGCATATTCAATCTGCTATTTTTCAAGGTGAAGCCGCTCGTTGTTTAATTCCGAGATAAGTGCTTCAACTGTCCAGTTTTGAGAAGTCGGTGTCAGTGTTGCCCACAGCGGTTTTGGCAGTTTCATTTTTTTATAAGCAGACATGGTTAAATGTAATTCTTTTTCTGTTAAGCCGGACATGATAATTGCCCGTTCCAACCCGCACTCACTATCCAGTCCTGACTCATGGTCTCTTATTACCATGTTTTTCATTCGTTCAAGCCGATCTTCATCTGTGATATATACGATCGGCAGGTTTTTAAATTTCTTATTTTTAAATATTTTCAAAATGGTTTTTCGCTCATCTGATGAAAAACCGCAAATCAGTAAGGATCTGGGGCCATACATTTTTTCTCTGGATTCTCCGACAACTTTTAGGGAATGGTTCATTTTGCACCTTGGATTATATGTGTTATATTTTTGGACCGGAATTATTACTTTCCTGATATCATTTTTTGATTTAATTTAAAAGAGTGCCGGAAAATAATCAATGGGAGTAATAATAAAATATTCAATAAACATGGAAGAAACTGCGAAGAGGGAGACATGACCATTAAACGGCTGGAACAGCAGATACAGTTCATTATTGAAATTGATAAATTAAAACAGGTGATTCGGCAAACATATATCACCGATGCGACAAGACGTGAAAATTCCGTGGAGCATTCCTGGCACCTGGCGATGATGGCAATGGTGCTGGCAGAACATGCCAATGATCCGGACATTGATATCCAGCAGGTGATTAAAATGGTGCTGGTGCATGATATTGTTGAGATTGATGCCGGTGATACGTTTTTATATGACGATGAACATTCTGAGAGTAAAATCGATCGTGAAAAGGCTGCCGCTGATCGGTTGTTCAATCTGCTGCCGGAAGACCAAACAGAAGAGTTCCGCGAGTTATGGGATGAATTTGAAGCCCGTGAAACCAAAGATGCTAAATTCGCTTATGCCTTGGACCGTCTTCAGCCAATGCTGCATAATGTGATCACTAAAGGAAAATCCTGGCAACAGCATGGAATTACGAAATCTCAGGTAATCAAAAAAAACAGCCCCATGCAGGAGGGCAGCGCGTCATTATGGGCGTATATTGCCAATCTTCTCGATTATGCTGTGAAAGAGGGGTATCTGTCGGAATAAAAAATTTTACCTCCCCGGCATCAGCGGGTTGCAGTTTTTTATGACGACCTTGCCTTCAAGCACACTGCCCTTTGAATATTCACTAAAAATACAGGTATTGGTTTTCGGGTCATAGTTTTCAATCCAGAGGTTATCATCTTTCCATGTGGCGCCCATATGGCGTTGTCCGTCAGGAACGGAGATTGTCATCACGCCGCCATAACGCTTGACAAAAATCTGCTGAAAATGGAATGCATAGGCTCCCCAGCCGATTGTTAAAATAAGAATAGCAATAATCAGTCCGGCTTTCCATTTTTTCGCTTTTACTCCGACACTAAATAAAACAGCTGCGGTTAGTCCGATGACAGCCGCCCAATATAAATATGTAATCATGGTTCTTCCTTTTACCTTTTTTCATGTTGTGTTTATGGGTTTTGTTTGTGAGAATTAAATGTCAAATTGTTGTACATATCATTTCCTGATGAATTAATGAACCATCCCCTTTGCCTGTCAAAACTTTAAGGAACAAAATTACAAAGTTCCCTGAAATTGCAGTAATCACAGAAAATTTTTACGGTTGTTTTTTCAAACAGGTCTTTTTCCTTGGGGATATTTTCCTCTATGCTGGCGCAGAAATCATACATTTCATTCGTTTCTTTTTTTACAGTATCTGCAAAATTGTCTGTGTCCGTCCGTGAAATACGCAAGGTGTCTTCTGCATATTCCGGTTTCAGGTAGGCAATGATGGGGTGGATTTTTTCAGGCGCATGGTCAAAGTGGAACGCGGCCCAGGCAGTGTATCCGAGCATCTGTTTGTGATGTTTGTTTTTGTCAGCTTTGCCGGTTTTCCAGTCCATGATGTATAGCACATCGTCAACGGGAAACAGGAAGTCAACTTTGCAGTATGCTTTTAATCCGTTAATTACGGTCTGGCCGTAGCCGGGTGGTTCGATGACCCACTGGTCCTTGTTTTTTACGGCGTTTTGGATCACCCACATAAATCGCCGGCTGTTTAAAAGATTGCTTAAAATCAGCTGGACGGTGTCATAGATGTCATCGATGTTCAGCTGGCTGATTTTTTTGTAATAAATCTCTGAAAAGGGTTTTTGGCAGTATTGTTCAGTGATTTTTCGGGCATAATTATAGAATCTTGCCGAATCAATCTGCTGTTCGGTTTTTTGGAGCCTTTCCAAAAGTACTTTGATAATGTCATGGACAATGTTCCCGATTTCAAGGGGAATAGAGGTCATTTTTTTGAGCCGGTTGATTTTATTTGCAGGATGTTCCGGATCAAATTTTGCATAGTATGTATAATAATACCTTCTCCGGCATGTCTTAAAGGTGTCGTAACGGGAGGCAGACCATCCCAGGATCGGGGTGAATCCAAATCGTTTAATTGGGCGCATAGTTTTGTCATTTCCGTTTATGGTGTTTTCTGAAGTCATATCCCACAGCATTGCTGAGGAGCAGGTTTATTGAATAATTTTAAAATATACATTATCTTTTTTGATTCCATCGACAAACAGGGCAGCCTGAAATATTCCGGTAGATGAGACTTCCCAACGCCATATTTTTTGCTTGTTCTCAGGGATATAATCGACCATTTCAAAAATCACTTTTCCGGTAGAAGGCACCATTATTTTTATGGTAACGACATTGCCGCCATATCCTTTGACAATAATTGCCATTTCTTCTTTTATTGTAAATAGATCGGTTGGCTGGAAACGGCTGTTTTTTAAATTCGTCACTCGGTATGTGCAGATTCCATCATCATCAGGCGATTTGTATGTGTTTTTATAGTCAGAATCACCAGTATTATTTTTGCTTGTTTTAACAATTTTTTTAACAGTCGGGGGGGGTGCTTTCGGTTTTGCCTGATAATGGATTGATAAATTATCAGAAACCGTTGAAAGCCCGACGTTGTCAGTAGATTTTACTTTAATATTAACTATGCTGTCAGCAGACGTTGGTGTATATGCGTATTCCCATTGACCGTTTCTAAAATAATCAACACTGCAAAAGGAAAGACCGCCATCAGCGCAAATTTTTACAGAGGCAATTCCGGATAGATTGTCAGAGGTTGTCCCATAAATAATAATGGGTGCGGTTGTGAAATATGAGTGATTCGTCGGCCTGATGATCTGAATTTCCGGATAGGTGTTGTCTACAGAAAGGGTATTGGATCTGCATTTGACAGGATCGATGCCCGTTGGGTCGAGAACGATAGCGTTGAGATGAACCAAGGCCGCTCCCCGGAATGACCCCACGAAGAAAGATCCGCTGATATCACCGGTATTTGGATTAATCTTCAGTCCTTTTGAAACATCCCGGATCATGTGGTCCTGATTATCCACAAGGCGGGCTGACACAAGGGTTGAGTGAGGGGCTACGGATCCGTTGAACGTCAGGATATTCCCATTATGAACATATTGACCCTGTCCGTCCGGCGCATTCAGAGAAAAATCTCTAATGGCAAGCGGTTCAAGGGATTCACATTCAGCCGTGCCCAAAAGAAAAAAAAATAATATAAATATAAGGGATGATTTTTTTATCATTTTCAAAGTTATAATTACTGTTTATCCTGAATTTTATAACTTATAAAAAAATATTGATGTATTTGAGTTTAATAATATCCGGAAGTATATCGGTAGAAAAGGAATTGGCAAGAACCGGAAATCATAAACCGGGTCAGTAGGATTTTAAAATAATACACAAATGCCCAATACCCGGCAGATAAGCTCCAAATTATATAAATACATATTATCATGTGATAATATGGAGCAATTCGAATATCCAGTCAAGCAAAATGACCATCCCGTAAAAAATTAGATTTTGACGACAAAGAAAAAATAAAACTGGTTATTTTGATGTTTCGCTATGGGTTATTATAGTCGGCATGTTCTGATGTTGGTTACAATGATGCCTTTTGCCCCTAATTCTGTCAGTTCATCCATTACATTATTGATATTTTTTTGTTTTACCATGGCTTTAACTGCTACCCACCCTGATTTGCTTAAAGGCGCGATGGTCGGGGACTCAATCCCTGGTGTGACAGCACAGAACTTTTTGAGCAGCGTTTCCGGTGCATCATATTCAACCATGACGTATTCCCGCGCCACGACGATTCCGCGCAGTCTTTCTATGCAGGTTTTGATGATTGCTTCGTCAAGCGATGTATGCGGGCCTGAAATAACCAATGCTTCGGATTCAAGAATGGGCGATCCGACAATTTTCAAACCGGCTTCGGTAAGCGTTCTACCGGATTGAACCACATCGGCTATGACGTCTGCTACCCCTAAGGTGACGCTGATCTCAACAGCGCCGTCGAGCTTTACAATATCCGACTGAATCTGTCGGTTGGCCAAATCTTTTTTTACAAGGTGAGGATATGATGTGGCGATCCGCAGGCCGGTGAAATCATTTGGGGTCAGTGAACTCTGGCGAGGAACAGCATAACAGAATTTAGATTGGCCGAAACCCAGGGCCAGCACCTCGTCAAGCACGACATCTGCTTCATGTGCCAGGTCTCTTCCGGTAATTCCGATGTCAATAATGCCACGGCTCACATAAACAGCAATATCCCGGGGTCGAAGAAACACAAAATCGATCTCATTTTTTTTGTCATGTACGAATAATTCACGGTTATACCGTTTGCATGTATAACCCGCTTCGGTCATCAGGCGTACTGAGTCTTCAGAGAGCGTTCCTTTATTGGGTAAAGCGATCTTTATCATTTTAACCATTTTCCTTTGCAGGGCATCTATAAGTACTTGTAAACATCTCCTAACGTTAAATCACACGCAAGCATCATTACCTGAATATGATAAATCAGCTGAGAAATCTCTTCCGCTGTTTTCTCCTGCCCCTCGTATTCCGATGCCATCCATACTTCAGCTGCTTCTTCGACAAGTTTTTTCCCAATGGCATGTTTCCCGGCTTCCAGGGCTTTCACCGTTCCGGAACCGTCATCACCCCTGGCGGCTTTGCCTTTCAATTCTGTAAAAAGATTTTCAAAAGATTTCATGCTGCAAACTTTACTCCCTTTATGTTGTTTTAACGTTGACGCCATCAATAATAAATAAGTCAAGCAAAGAACCGCATCAAAAATGTGAGTTATTCCGGTAAAAGTCAAACAAATTTTTATCGTCATGGAATGAAAACCAGTTAAAAATTATAAATTTTAAGTGGGATTTGTATCGGAATTGAATCCCTGAAACCGTTTGACAATGGGTGGGTTTATCTGGTTTGATATCTTTTTTTATTTCAGACATTGGACCTATAGAAAAGTAAGATATAAGAGGAACATATGATGGACGAGATATCCCAAAAAATCAAGCAGTGGATTAAAGATGGTAAAGACCCCCGAAGCGCGCATTGGCAGGGAGCGCTGGAGGCCATGCTGAATATTTTTAAGCCGTATCTGGAACCCGGCAGGCTGATTCCTGTTCAGCCTCTGGATGAAGAAGAAATGGCAGTATTTCTGGCTGTCATGGAGATCGTTAATTTGAGCCCCAACCTGTTGGCTGCTTTTTTACCGCCGGCTATTGCTGAAAAAGTGACCCCACCGGAATTCGCAGAAGAGCTTCAACATATTGAAAAGGGAAAACCGTCTTATAAAATTTTGATTTCCCGGGCCGGAAAAGAACAAAGAATTTTCTGTGCTGAAATATCCGAACATGCGAACAAACCAGGGGTGGATATTTTCCAGTCCGGTGCCTTGCTGGGAACTTACAATTTTGAAAATCAGCAGGATTGTTTTTCCCAATTAAATAAAGTCATCCGGGCACATATCTGGGAAAAGGAAAAATGGGACCCGGGTGATTATAAACGATACACGATCAACTGGTTTGAAAAAGTAATGAATCTTCATAAAGGCACCGTCCTCGTTGAAGAAGATTTTTCTTTTTTTCACAGCCCGACGTTGATCAAGAGTAACAAAATTGATGTCATTTTTATTTTGATTTTTGAAATAATTCAAAAACGATTGAAGGACCCGGATGATTCGTTGAAAAATCGTGTTGCAGAAATTCAGGCATCTGATGACGCAGAGGTTAAAAAAAATCAACTCAATGATTTGGTGAATAAGGCTGTTCTTGAACCGTTGACGGTGATGAAAGATTGTGATGTCGTTAAATTTGACGATTTTACCGACAAAGAAACCGAACAGTTTAGTCGTGAATTTGCGGCAACAATTCAAAGAATCGTCAACTATGTGGGGACGGTGATGTGATAGTTCCTTATCTCTAATTTTTGTATTTTTTTGACCAACTTTTTTAAAAACTCAAAAAGTATGAAGTGCCTAAAGTGATCTAAAGTGCCTAAAGTTGTGGACTGCGCAAAAAGCGCGATCATTTTTAAAATAAAAATTGAAAATGCCGAAGGCATTAAGCATAACTTTAGCTCACTTCAAACTTTAGCTCACTTTTAACTTTTCCGGTTTATCCGGATTAGGTATAAGAGGGAAGAGGGAAGAGGGACCGGACCACTATTAATAAAATGAATTAATCATTTTTTCCCATTTTATCGTTATCACCCCGCCAGATGTTCCAATGATCTTTTAAGGACTGGTATCCACCGCCGACGGCATTCATTGTGTCATAATGATAGCAATGATGCGTTTGGCAGGCATAGGGGCGTTTTTCATAAATTCCGCATTTTCCAGAGGCGGTTAAGTGGGGGCATGCATAGAGAGACTGGTCATTGGTGACCGGTAAAAGAGCCATCTCCCCGGTTTCCGGAAATCTGCCGCAGCATTCATATATTTTGTCGTCGATTGGGCAATCATCACAAGGGTTCATGAGGGCAAATTAATTATATGGCCCACTGAAGTCAATAAATAAAAATGGTCATTCATATTCTGAATCTAAACTTTTTAATGATTTTATTAAATGTCTCTTCATGCGCATCATAGGTTGCAGAATCACAGGTGCATGTAATGACATAAAAATTTGTTCCGCTCATAAGTGTATATAACATCATTTTATACTTATTCCCGTTTCGGACACTATTTATCGACGCAAGAATCCCAGATCTGATTTTACGGCAGTCTCGAGGGCTTTTAAATTTTCCGGTGAATTGAAAAGTTTTTCACACAGCTCGCATTTTCTGTATTTCACGATTTCACTGGCATTGAGTCCGATAGATGACGCAATGTTTGACAGGCCGATGGTTTTAATCAGGCCAAATAAGGGGTGCTGTTCATATTTTTCGAATAATTCATTGATCGTATAATTTTTTAAGTTGCCCAGAAAAAAGAAATCTGTTTTATCAAAACAGCTTCCTGCATCACAGCAGGCGTACATATCCAGTTCCGGTGTAAGCAGCGGATTCATATCGCACAAGTGGGGCGGGTAGTCTGTAAACACGTGAGAACGATTAAATTTTTTGGCCCGTCCAAAATACAGCAGCGGTTCTGGAAAATATTTTAACCGGTTGTCCTTGAGAAACTGTTCAAATGTATCATCCGCGTTCGAAAAATCAGTCACAAAAGAGATAAAATAATCGAGCCCGAATTTTTGGCAGCTAACGGCAGCATTGAGAATATTTTCACGGTTGATATGCGCTTGATGCCAGCGGCTGTAACTGAGTCGTAATTGTGAAAGGCCGCTTATTTTAAGTTCCGGTATAATTTTGTCCGCCTGTTCGGGTGTTTTTGCCCAGAAACCATTGGAGACAACTCTTGAATAGATTCCGTGTTTTTTGCACAAACGAACAAGGCTCAGGATATCATTTAAAAATATAAGCGGTTCCCCGGCGGTAAAACTGATCGCCTTGACATTGGCTGCGGCCATTTCGTCAATAATGGCTCGGGCACGGGGCAATGCCATTTTTACCGGATGATAGTCGTCTTCAGCAGCAACACAATGGTCACATTTTATGTTGCATTGCGTTGAATAGCCAAATGCTGTTTTGCGAATATGATTCATATTCATTCTTGTTTTGATATATAGAAAATTACATGGTAATCAGGTTATCTTAAAATAATGACACCAAAGGGAGTGGCATGAACGGGAAAAAAAGTTTTGAAAATCGTATATATAATAGCCGGTTTTTCAAAAATGCGCAATTAAAAGCTGAGGAAATTGCACAGAATCCGGAATTGCTAAATAACTTGATTCGCCAGGCAGATGAAAAAGCTTTGGAAAAGGGACGCCGTGTCCTTGGTGACGCATGGGATTCTCTTGTTATCTGTTTTCGTATGCTTCAGGCCTATACCCGGGGCGAATACCGTAAAATTCCATGGAAGACCCTTGTTGCGCTTGTCGGGGCCCTGGTTTATTTTGTTATGCCCCTTGATTTTATCCCGGATTTTGTTTTTGGCTTCGGTTATACGGATGATGTGGCGCTGATTCTGTGGACGGTGAGATCAATTAAAGATGATATTGACCAGTTTTCCAAATGGGAAGAGGAGGGAAGTATAGAATGGAAATTGAATTAAACGCTGTCGAACTTCGTATTTTAGGCGTTCTCATTGAGAAGCAGATGGCAACCCCTGATTATTACCCGCTGACGTTAAATGCATTGACCAATGCCTGTAATCAAAAAAATAACCGTGAACCGTTAATGCGTCTTGAGCAGGCAGAAGTCGATCAGTCTCTCAAATCCCTGAGAAACCAGCACCTGGCTTGGCAGATTATGACCCATGGCAGCCGAACGGCTAAATATGAACATAATATGGTGGAAAAAATCAGGTGCTCTGAACGGGAGTTATCAGTTTTGTGTGAATTGTTTTTAAGGGGGCCCCAGACACCCGGGGAGTTGAATACGCGAACCGCCCGTTTAATTGAACCCCACGGACTGATTGCCATTGAACAGACATTGAAAAAATTGATGGAACACGAGAACGGGCCGTTTGTTGTTATGCTTCCTCGTTTGCCCGGGCATAAAGAAAATCGGTACATTCATTTATTCTGTACTCCGGAACAATCGGAAGAAATTTATCAGCCAACGGTAAAAGCACCGGTCAGCCGGGGGGTGAGGGTAAGTAATGAACGGGTTGAAGCGTTGGAGAAAAAAGTCAATGATCTGGAAGAAACGCTCGATGACTTAAAAAATCAATTTTTATCATTTAAACAGCAGTTTGAATAAACATAGGGGCGTACTCCATCAGTGTGGAATGGTGCCGGCAAGTCTACATTTTACCATCGGCATCTTGCCAAATACGGCATCACGTTTGTGAATGCAGATTTGATCGCTAAAGATATTTTTGTAGATATTTAATTAACAATTCAAGATCCGGTACCGTTTCTGCTAAGAATGCAGCGCAACACAGAATTTGGACTTTTTACGAAGCCGTTAAGATTGTTTTTTCAGTGAAAAAAGTAGCAGAACGGCAACAATGTCCAAGCCGATAAAGATCATGTAAGCCGTATCATAGGAGCCGGTAATATCAAAACTTCTCCCCGCAATCAGATAACCAAACATCTGTAGAATGAGAAAAATTGAAATATAGCGGAGCACGGAGGCAAAGTTTTTCCGGCCAAAAATAGTGGCAACGATGATTGGAAAAGTCGACATGATACCGCCCATGGAAAAACCAAAAACAGGGATAAAAATAATTAATGCCGCTAAAGAATTTTTAATCAGCCCCAGTCCCAGCCCAACAGCATTTGCAATGGTCATGGCAATGGCAACCCGTTTGGGATCAAACCGGTCGCACATTATTCCCCAGCTATATTTTCCACCAGCCCCGACCAGTGCCGTGGCTGCCATCATCATCATGGCTGTAAGATGGGAAAAACCGGTGTCTGCAAAACGGGGTTTGAGCTGGGACATGACGCCAACGGTTCCGATCATCAGCAGGCCAAAGGCCAGGCCAAGCTTCCAGAAAACATCTGTTCGAATCAGTTTTGCCAGAGTCCATTCCGCATGGGCTGAAGCCGAAGGGGGGACGTGAATCTGGATTTGTCCGGCCGTGTAGGTCCCCGTTTCTGTCTTGGGGGTTACCGGCAGACCGTCCGGTACCAACCCCATATCCTCCGGCCAGTCTTTAACAACAAACCAGGCCAACGGCCCGAACGATACTATGACTAGCCCGATGCAAAGGGCGGCATTCTCGATTCCGGTATTCTGAATCAGCAGAAGCGCTGCTATCGGAAGGATGGCACCGGATAAGGACATGCCGGCAGTGGCAAATCCAATGGCTTGTCCCCGTTTTTCAATAAACCAGTTATTTACCGCGCTGCTGGCGACAATCCCGCCATAAGCTCCATTGCCGATAAACAACAGAGAATAAAACAGGTAAAACTGCCACAGGCTTGTAACGCGTGCGATGAATATAAATGATATACCTGCAGTCAGCGAACCGGCAAGCATCAATCGTCTGATACCGGTTTTCATCAAAATAGTGCCGAAAATGTACTGGCTGGAAAATCCGAACACCGTTCCGATGACCAGGGCAAGGTTCATATCGGTCCGGGTCCAGCCCCGGGCATTGCACAATGGTTCTAAAAATGCGTTAAACGCATAAAAACCGGTGCCTACAGAAAGGAAATATCCCCAAAATGCGATTCCTGCAATATACCAGCCGTAATATATTTTTGAATGGGTTTGTGTCATTTGTTTTTCTTTATGAGATATGAGGGCTAAAGCCCGAACGGAAAGTATTCAGCTATAACTTTTCTGTCATTGCGAGCCACGCCTTTGGCGTCGCAGGGACGGTACGACCGAAGCAATCTCATTAAAGACACGGGATTACTTCGTCGTTCGTTCCTCACTCCTCGTAATGACAGCATGATTTGGAATTTTCGTTTAATCTCAAGCTAAATGTTAACCTTCAATCCAATCAATTTCCGGCATTTTTCTTGAAACCGTATAAGGATGCTTTAATTCCGGATATCCCAGCACTATACTGGCGTAAACTTTCCGCCCCTTTGGCAGGTTAATCAGGCGGCATAATTTTTTGTTAAACCGGGACAACAGGGTGACAAATCCAATATAACAGGATCCAAGACCAAGAGAATGTGCGTAATTTGTCATATTTGCAGCGGCAATATTCGCGTTGTCCGCTCCGAAAAATGACATGGACGGACCGTGAAGCAAAATCAGAACAGGTGCGTTATGCAAAATCAGATCACGGCCGGAATCTTTGAGTTCCATGTAATATGCCATGGGATCAATATATTTTTCCAGCATTGCATCAATTGATGCGCTATACTTGCGGCCTTTGAAAAATATTTTGCCGCTTCGGGTGTTTGAGTATTTATAAAAACTTGCAGCAGTTGAAAAAACCATCTCAGAGATTTCTTTTAATATGTTCGGATCAGTAATAACAATGTAGGAAACATGCTGTGAATTGCTGGCGGTTGGTGAATAACGTGTCACATCAATGATATCTTTAACCGTTTCCGGCTCAACAGGTCTGTCTGTGTAATGGCGGATGCTGCGCCGGGAAAGAACTATTTCTTTGTATACTTCTGGGTCAATTCGTTTTCGTTTGACCCGGCGCACCTGTTCAATCTTTAGAAAATCGTTTTCTATGGCATTTTTCGGGCAGACTGCCACGCAATGACTGCAACGGTTGCATAGATTCTGGTCTGTCATTTCAGGGATGCCATCAATATTTTTCCATACACCGGATGCACAGTCTAATACACATTGCATGCAGTTATTACATTTTTCCTCTATGCGTCGAATCTTTGCGTTCATATTACATCCTGAAGTTTACTTTTTTTATGCAGTTTTTGAACATGCGCATACCACCCCCGAAACTGATGATTCTCAATATCTCTTCAGAATCGGTTACAATCACACCGGATAGCGATGTGACCGGCGTTTGAGAGAATACGTCCGGTATAAGGGGGGTAGAGGCTCCGAGGATGATTATTTCACGGCAGTTTATAGCTGCCTGAAGAATACGGTCAAAACTATGATTAATGATGGATGTGGCGGTTATCAGGGCCACCGTGCAATCCGGCAATCGTTTGTCGATTTCAGCAGAGGGAATTAAATCGCCTTTGGGCTGATCAATCTGTTCGAAAATAAGCAGGCTTTTGGCTTTTTGGCGAATGGATGCGATTAAGGGCGCAAAATTTCCCACCATGCCCACGCAATCATTCGCATCCAGAAGATGGCTCTCCAGTACATCGCCGTAAGTGAAATCAATTGAATTAAAATCTATTAATGCATTGGCAGTGGCAAGTCCGACAGCCGTTTCAACCGTATTATCAGATGTTATAAACTCCAGCAGCGTACTTGCAGGGATGTTCTTTTTTGGTATAAAACCCGGGAGCAGGGTGCAACCGTGGGGCATGTCGCGATGCGGGGTGTACGCAAGCCCCACCTGACCATTATCCAGCATGACGGCGGTATATCCCAGTCCGATCCGAATGTCTTTAATCCGGTGCTGTTTAGCGGATTCCGATAAGTGGTCTCTTATGTTTTTTGTGATATCCATAAGTTCCTGTTTTGATAAAGGCAGTGGCTTGTCATGGTTTTATCTTTTTTATTTTGAAACAGATACAATTGAATCTGCTGTTCCTTTTGTAAACATGATGGCAGACAAAATAACAACAAAACAAATAGTGGCGGCACAGGCAAAAAATTTATAATACGTCCCCATGGGTGCAAGAAAAAATACCGTGATCCAGTGAAATGCAATCAGGAAATTTGAGTGGAGCTTTAAAGGAAAATCTTTAAATCGGCAGATAATAGCCAGCCCGCAAAGATTCCAGCCGTAGAGGGAGGCAAAAGAATGCATGCGCATCAGCCATTTGTAATTTTCGCTGGCATAATCCGGAGACATTTCATAGAAAATATATAAAATCCCGGTGATCGCGGTATAAAGCAGAAACCCCATGCCGGAAATCAGAAACGCTTTTTGCTGCAGGTCATCGCCCAGTCTTACCAGAAGATATAAAATCATTATCACAGTCCCAAAAAGAATGGATGTGACAAAGACCTGGGGCATCAGTTTTTCAAAAATAATAAACATAAAGAAGATGATCACCCCAAGGTTGACAAACCAGAAGCCGATGTTTTTCAGCCACAGGATAGGCTTGCCCTGATCTTTCATTATACTGAACAGTAATGACATGGTGATCAGGGAAAGGGGAAATGAAAATCCCAGGAAAAAGGTGTCCAGTTGAAGTTTTGGAAAGTTGACGAGTATAAAAAAATATTCATTGTTTAATATCACAAGGCTTGAGATCAGCAGGCCCATAGAAAGGCACAGAAGTGACGCCTGGTGAAACTTAGCGGACACAGGGACGTCGGATTTGAAGAAATCAAAAGGAAAAAATGAAAATTTTTTAATCCGGATACTTTCAACAATTGCAAAAAGAATCATGGCGATAATCAGAACCGGTATATACATTTCAAAAAAAGCAAAGATTGCATAAATTATTGCCATTACAAGAAATACAATAATTTTGGGAGATACTTTTTGGCGGCCTTCGGTAAAATATAAGACAATAGATCCGCCGGCGCACAGGTTAAAGAGGAAAATATGCAGGCGATCAAAATTGTAAGGGATCGTATCAGGGACAAATAAATTGAGATATCCGAAAAACAATGCCAGGGACATCAGCATCAGAAGTAAAAGTCGAAATCGAAGGCTCATGTTATATTCTCACAATCAGATAATGGTAATTGCTGAAATGGTTTACGTTAAATTATAATTTGTATTTTTAACGTTATATTTAAAGGATGGTCTTATGTCAATAAGGTGATTCTTCCGATTTGTAGCATGGTTAATAATTGGGAAAAGGAGGCCTGATGGCCAGAAGGACGCTTGTATAGGTAGAAAATATTGATTTTTTAATTTTACAGGCGCATAACGCTTTTGAAAAGAACCAGATGGTTTGATAGAAATTTGAAAAAAAGAGGACGCAAAGCAGATATGCATACGGAAAAAGCTGATACCATCATCATCGGGGGCGGCCTCAGCGGGATTTATGCGGCTTTCCTGCTGGCGGAAAAGAAGAAATCATTCGTTTTGCTTGAATCCCGGTTCCGTGTGGGAGGCAGAATTCTAAGCCCGGAGCATCAAGGCTTTTTTGCTGACCTGGGACCATCCTGGTATTGGCCCATGGTCAACCCGAAGGTAAGCGCGCTGATACAGACACTGGGCCTTAAAGGATATCCCCAGTTTGAAACAGGCCTGGGCCGATTTCAGGCCAGGGATGGCCATACTGAAACCATTGCAGGCTATCCAATGGATCCGCCCGGATGGCGGCTTAAAGGTGGTATGATTTCTCTTGTCAAAGGACTTTGCGCCCGGATTCCCAAAAATGTCATCCGGCTGAATCATCCGGTCTGCGAAATCGAACGGCTGGGCAACGGTGTTCGGGTCACTGTTGGGCGGCATGACCAGGAACCCAAGTGCCAGCTTACGGCATCCAGAATCATTCTTGCTTTACCGCCCCGGCTGGCTGCCGGCTCCATTTTGTTTACACCTGATTTGTCTCACAATCTTACCCAGGCCATGCTAAAAGCAAGCACCTGGATGGCGGGCCATGCAAAATTTTTTGCTCTGTATGATTCAGCGGTTTGGCGAAAGATTGGCCTTTCCGGCCAGGGGTTCAGCTTGTGTGGCCCTTTGGGGGAGATTCATGACGGGTCCAGTGAGGCAAACAGGCCATATGGGCTGACTGGATTTGTCGGCATCCCGGCATTGCGGCGCAAAAATAGAGAAAGCATGATTCATGCCATCCTTAGCCAGCTTCCTCGTTTTTACGGACAGGAGGCTGGACAGCCAGTCAGAATTTATTATCAGGATTGGGCAAAAGAAGAATTTACCGCCACTGAATATGACCAGCGGGCTGCCCACAATCATCCCGAGTTCCAGCCGCCTTCAGGAAATACAAGCATCTGGGATGGCACCTTTCACTTTGCCGGCACAGAAACCGCAGACCATTTGGGCGGTTACCTTGAAGGCGCATTGTCCAGTGCCCAACGGGCTGTTTTAACGGCATATAGTCTTCATCCATAAATGACAAATTTGCCCGATATCTGCGTCAGGCTCAAATTTTAATCCTCGAAATACTTTAGTATGACTGTGGTTAAAATTTTCGCCTTCCTTGATCTCGAACAAATTTATTCTATTTCTGGATGGACACAATCTGATTTTTATGCCTGTGGCCGCAGGCGATGCCTTATTTTTCTCATCCCTACCCGCAAAGTTGAGGGATTCACATTAAGAAGCTCCGCAGCACCGCCTTTGAACACGGTACGGAACCGAGGATTTTCTGGGGTCTTTTCCAAGACCATGGCAGTGTATCTTATAGCAATACTACAAATATATATCGTAGTAATTCTATGAATACACGAAGGCCTTGATCCAGATGGGTGACTGGTGCGAATCAGCACATTGTTGATCGTAACCAAAAAAAAGAAATAACGGGTGCATGCAGAGCTAAAAACAAAATTTTGCCGGATCGGAAGTTATGAGATCAAGCAAAAAAAATACTGTTTTTTTTGAAGGGAGATGTGTTTTTTTACTTGCCCCGTCCCTTAATGGGTGACCCTGCTTACCCTACCCTGCTTACCCTACCCTGCTTACCCCTCCAAAAAGAGTAATTGACATTGTCCCTACAATGCCATAAGTTATTGTCATGAAAATATTTAGATGGAATGCGGAAAAAAACGAGGTTCTGGCCAGGAAAAGAGGGATCACATTCGAAGAAATAGTTCAGAGGATTGAAGCAGGGGCTAAGGTTGTTGAAACGGAACATCCAAACAAGAAGAAATATCCGCATCAAAAAATACTGATCGTTGATGTGGATGGATATGCCTATTTGGTTCCATGTGTTATAGACAAGAACGAATATTTTCTTAAAACGATTATTCCCAGCCGGAAGGCAACCAAAAAATACCTTGGAGGATAACTAAAATGAATAAAAAACAAAAAAAGATAGTTCTTGACGGATACGAGAAGGAAATCTTGGAGGCATACGAGAATGGCACGCTAAATCCTTCAAAATCTCAGGTTGATTACCAGGCGATCGCCCGCAATTCAATGAAAAAGAATCGAAAGATAAACATAAGGATTTCGGAAAATGTCCTTTCCACCTTGCAAAGAAGGGCCGCACGGGAAGGCATCCCCTATCAAACATTGATTGGAAGCGTGCTTCATAAATATGCCAGTGGCTTTTTAAAAGAGGCAAGATAAAAGGGACAGCTGAAAGAACCATTCCCTATTAAAACTCAATATTTTCCCAATTCCGAAAAAGTCCAATGGTGTCAGGTCTGTTATCTTGACGACGAGCCATACCTGAATGTGTATTTTTCAATAAACACCAGTCGCCGTATTCATATAAAAGTATAAAAGGGGTCGCATCTTAATTATTAATTATTAGGATCTTCATTCATTTTTAAT
>JAGGYV010000322.1 GCA_021162325.1 Desulfobacteraceae bacterium
AAAAAGAAGAAGAATTAAAACAACAGTCATTAAATCTTCAGGAAACCAACACCGCTTTAAAAATTCTACTTAAACAGCGCGGGCAGGACAAGGAAGATCTTGAAGACAAAGTGCTGGCGAATGCTAAAGAACTGATCCTGCCCTATCTTGAAAAATTACAAAATACCCGCCTTGATAAACGGCAGGCGACCTACATAGAAATACTCAACTCAAATATCAACGAAATCATATCTCCTTATCTTAAAAAACTTTCCGCACAATTTCAAAATTTTACTCCCATGCAGATCCAGGTCGCAGATCTGGTTAAGGCCGGTAAAACGACAAAAGAGATATCAGACGTTCTGAACCTGTCTGACCGGGCCATTGAATTTCATCGAAATAATATCCGCAATAAACTAGGACTCAAAAATAAAAAGGTTAACCTTCAGTCTTATCTGCTATCACTCTCGCTATAATGGGACCTGCTTCCCTCTTTCACTAATTAAAATTGACGGCTTCGTAAAAAGTCCAAATTCTTTGTTGCGCTGCATTCTTCGTTTCTTCAAAGTACGCTAAGTACGAATCATCACTCATAATTTGCGCGCCTTGCCAATTTTAAGATTTGGTGGAACTTTTATACTTTGCCGTCGGAATCCGACTTTTTACGAGACTATCAAAATTCACAATTATTGCCGGAAAAGGCCGCAGACTTGATACGGTTAATTCTCCTGACACCTGTAACATGGAGATCCCGGTCAGGTCGATCACACGTAATTACGGTGGCTATATTGAAGGATTTTGTGTTTATTAAAAACGGTTTGACACAATATGGGACGAAGGGTAAAGATGATAGGAACTGTTAGCTATCATTCGCCGATTTCACTTAACTATTGGTTGAACGGAAACCCTCCTGAAAGAATATGTTGGGTTTCGCCCTTTGGAATTTTGTTTAACTAAACACATAATTTTCGTAGGTTGGGTAGAGCGTAGCGAAACCCAACATGTCAGTGTGGGCTCTACCCAACCTACATGAAATCGGACTTTTCGTTCAGTGACAAACGACTGAATTTAAAACTCATAATATACAGACCCGCAAAAATAAAAATATATGTTCAGCCGATTAAAACAAAAAACAAACAATTATGGTCATTCTAAAAAATGGCGCAATTACCAACTTGAATTAAAAAAACAGGATGCAAACAACCGATCATACAAACGTATCCCCTTCTATGCTATTTTATTATGCGCTTTCGTCCTGATAACTAAAGGTGTATTCCTGTTCCTGGATACAACCATTAAAACCGAGAATATTAACTATTCCCGAATCTTCACCGAACAGGTTGAAAAGTTTGATAAAAATACACGCCAAAGAATAATCCGAAACTTACACTACACTAACGGTTCTGGTCAAAACTTTGAAATAAAAACCGCCGGGAAATCATACCAGATCAAATCCAGCATTGACCCTTGCCTGCAGGAATTTATCATCGACCATATTGACCGAAAAAACTCCAGACATTTCGGATTTGTGGCCATGGATCCGGTAACCGGCAGAATTTTATCCATGGTCAGTTATGACAAAACCGGCAAAGATTCCAATATCTGCATTACGCCGAACTACCCGGCGGCCAGTCTTTTTAAAATTATCACGGCTGCTGCGGTAATTGAAAAGTGCGGATTTAACGCTAATACACCGGTCACTTTTAATGACAATAAATATACACTTTATAAATCCCAGCTCAAAGACCGGGTCAACAAATACACCAACCATATCTCGTTTGCCGAATCTTTTGCAGACTCGGTAAACCCGATTTTCGGCAAAATAGGCAAAAACCGGTTGGGAAAATCCACATTGGAGAGCTATGCCGCTGCTTTTGGGTTCAATCAATCCTTTAATTTTGAAATCCCGCTCAGCCCCAGCTCAGTTTCCATAAGCGACAACCCCTATAACTGGGCGGAAATCGCCTGCGGATTTAATAATGAAACGTTAATTTCGCCCATGCACGGAGCACTGGTTGTTTCCGGCATTGTTAATAACGGCACACTGATCGAGCCGACAATCATCGACGAAATAAATAAACACAACCAGGTCATTTACCATCGGGATTCCCAAAAAGTATCAGACGTCATCAAGCCTTACACCGCAAACATGTTAAAAAAGCTCATGAACAAAACGATAGTTTCCGGCACGGCCTCAAAATCGTTTTCCAAATTCAAAAAAGATAAAATTTTATCCAGGCTGAATATCGGCGGAAAAACCGGATCAATTAATAACAATGCTCAACATTTAAAATACGACTGGTTTGCCGGGTTTGCCGAAGAGAAAAACGGCTCAAATAAAATCGTTGTTTCCGTTCTGGTCGTTCACCAGGATTATATCGGCACCCGGGCAGCGAGCTATTCACGGATGGCAATAAAGGAATACTTTAAAAACTATTATGCAAACATTAATGAGCAAGATAAAAAAGATCCCGCGACGCTTTAGGCAATGCTTCAATACGGTCCGGATCTCCCTGAACACACGCCTTTATTTAGGGAAACACCCGGCATCCGTTCCGGATAACGCCATTATCGTCTTTCCATGTCCTGACAATACTTTTAACTGCGGACTTGTCGGTATTGTCCGCATAAAAAACAGTAAAAAGCCTGGACCCGGTTCCCAGCTACCGGATTTTGAAAAACTATCCGCAGTAATTTCAAATCACGGATATGATCAATGTGTTCAAAAAAACCTTCTCCTGGCAGATCACTATTTAGGCGGCGAACAGATTGTTGCTGAATTATTGGCATCCGTTTCAACACTTAAACACATCAATGCCTTTTTTATCATTTACAATGATGAAAAATCACAAAATTATTTAAAGATATTATCATCAAATCTTAAATCAATTATTGATGTGGAATCCAAAAACCTCTACCTGGCAATGGGCCGCCTTTCAGCACCAGACGCAGAAATTGTTTCCACCCGGATCGAATCGCTTAAAGATGTTGCATGGATTCTTAACACTGACCTGATCGAAAATATTATTAAAATCAAATCGCTCACCAATGACCGGGATTTGATATTAAACCCGTCGACCCTTGAAACTCTTAAAAATATCAATGCCGTATTAAACAGTATTGACCGCCTGGAAGTCCGCGGCCGCGACTCTGCAGGGATCTCCCTGCTGTTCACCGTCAGCAGAGACACCTATGATCATTTTATTAAACGGATCAACGACCAGGGTCTTCAAAAGGATTTCAATGATCGCTTAAACCCGGAAGTTCTTTTAAACCGCAGCATCAGTGTCAAAGAATCTGTTAACGCCGACTCCCTTGAAAAAGTATCGATTGCCGTCACCTACAAAATTGCCGCTGAAATCGGAGGACTAGGCGACAATGTCTCATTTATCCGTCAACAAATCCGTAAAGATGACGTGCTGCATACGTTAATCGCCCTTCCTCACCAGTATCATACGGTATCTGCCCATACGCGATGGGCATCTTTCGGTGCCATCAATGAAGCAAACTGCCATCCGGTTGACAATAAAATATTACCGGATACCATTAAATCCAGCGGTGTCATCCATGTATGCTTAAACGGGGACATTGACAACTTTCAGGACTTAAAACAAACCTATGAACATCAGGGCATCCATCTGCCCGAAAACATTACCTGCGACACCAAAATCATTCCCGTGCATATTGAGGCCTTTCTGAAAAAAGGACATGCCATCACAGAAGCATTCCGGCTGGCGGTGAATGATTTTGAAGGGTCTCATGCCATATCCATGCACTCGGACCTGGCGCCGGGAAAATTGTTTCTGTCGCTAAAAGGAAGCGGACAAGCCATATTTGTCGGCCTGGCAGACAACCACTATATTACGGCATCGGAGATATACGGCCTGGTTGAAGAAACAACGGACTTTGTTAAATTAGACGGCGAAGCCCTGAACCCGAACCCGGCAGGCGGGGCGGTCAACGGCCAAATCTTTATTCTGAACCAGGCGTCCGAAGGCGGTATTGACGGCATCACCGCCATGTCCTATGACGGTTCCGCCATTGAAATCACGCCGGCGCATATTCGAAAAACACCATTAACCTCAAGGGATATCGACCGGCAGGACTTTGATCACTATTTTTTAAAAGAAATTTCAGAATCCCCGTCATCTGTCAGAAAAACCATTGAAAACCGCTGGAAAATTGAAGGTACGGATGAGCAAAAATTCGTCATCTCGCTGAACCAGCAGGTTGTCCCGGATAAAATTTCTTCCGCGTTTAAAGCGGATAAAATCAAACGGATTATTTTCATCGGCCAGGGAACAGCGGGGGTGGCCGCCCTCGCCTGCGCGAACATCATGCGGTTTTATCTTTCCGGACTTGATATTGCCGTGGAAGCATTAAAATCTTCTGAACTCAGCGGATTTATGCTCGATGAAGAAGAAACCAACCAACTCACCAACACGCTGCTGATCCCCATCAGCCAGTCCGGAACCACCGCTGATACCAACCGGACCGTGGATATGGTAAAAAAACGGGGGGCCTGCTCTATTGCCATTGTTAACCGCAGAGATTCAGACCTTTCATTTAAGGTCGACGGCGTTCTCTATACCAGCAACGGTAGAGATATTGAAATGTCTGTGGCATCCACAAAGGCTTTTTATTCACAAATCATTGCCGGCACCCTGCTCGGTCTTTATTTTGCCCAATTGACAGCGCAACGCAGCAGCGCATTTATTTCAAACGAGATCAAACAAATGATCGAGCTGCCGGGTCACATGGAAAAAATACTTGCCATGAAAGAGCAAATACAGGCATCGGCCCAACGTAATGCCATATCGAAAACCTATTGGGCGGCGGTGGGCAGCGGCCCCAATAAAGCGGCTGCCGATGAGATCCGGATTAAACTCAGCGAGCTCTGTTACAAGACTATTTCATCGGATTATGTGGAAGACAAAAAACATATTGACCTGTCTTCCGAACCCCTGATATTTGTCTGTGCCGCCGGCACCCGGAGAAGTGTTATCGGCGACATCATCAAAGACACCGCCATATTCCACTCCCATAAGGCATTGCCCATCGTTATAGCCGATGAACATGAGGACCGGTTCGATCCTTATTCAAATGACATCATCCATGTCCCGTCGGTCAGCGAGCATTTTGCGCCCATTTTAAACACGCTGGTCGGTCATCTCTGGGGATACTATGCCGCCCTGGCCATTAATGAAGGTTCCGGATTTTTATTTAATTTCAGACAAGACTTACAAAATACCATTGACCGTCATTCCAGAGACGGGCTGGATATTTATGAAATCGCACTGGAAAAATCCTTCAGGGAAAAAATCATCCGTTTTTATCATGAATTCAGAAAACGGCAGGAAAATGACCAATTATCCGCCACCATCGGTATCAAGGCATCCACCAACCTGATCCTGTTGTTCAAATACCTCGGCGGACGGCTGCCGCTCACTGATTTTGAACTGGATTTCGGCATCAAGGGAACTGCCGCCAATATGTTCAACAAACTGTTTGAATCTTTAGGAGACGCCATTAACTGTCTGGCAAGGCCGGTAGACGCCATCAAGCACCAGGCCAAGACCGTGACCGTGGGCACCAGCCGGATTGAAGAAAAAGCCGAAGGAATTTTGTTTGATTTCCTCAAATCAAAGAATTTTTCACTGGCGCAGTTAACCATCACCAACATCATGGTTATCAAAAACCTTCAAAACATTATCAACCGGATCAAAGGTTCCTCCCTTTATCGAATATCCGGCATCAATCTGCTGGGTGAACCTACAGAAAACACCTTCATTGAACTAATCGAAAAGACCGGCAGTTCCTCGGCCTTGATTTCCAGAGCCGAGCAGGATAAACGGCTGAAGGGGACCAAGAGAATCATTGTCCGCCGCGGAAATGTTTATATCGGCAAGGGCAGGAAAGACAACCGGAGCATTCTGGTGATCCCGCTGCTTTCTGATGATCCGTCACTACTCAATACAATAGAATTTTTAATACTGTTAGACATCGGGTTCAACCCTGACATTACCATAAAGTCCAAAGTCAAAGCATTAGGCGGTAAGCACGAACATATCAAAAATCTGGTTCAGGAAACCAATATTATATGGGAGGACAAATTGCTTGAACTGGTGGATATGACGGAACTATTCGGGCAGTCAGCAGAAAAAGTGGCGGAATCGATTATTGCGGAGTTGTCTTAGTGGTACTGTCAAAAATTTTACATTTATCAACACTGATGCTCTGACCGCTCACTACGCTTATCATCGGCATAATTTGATTGCATACACATAATCCTCATGATAAAGTGTATACGAAATAAAAGTGCAAAGGAGGTGTTAAATGAAACGTACAAATATTGTGCTTGATGATAAACTTGTGGAAGATTGCTTAAAAGCGACCGGTATAAAAACTCGCAAAGCTTTGATT
>JAGGYV010000158.1 GCA_021162325.1 Desulfobacteraceae bacterium
ATGTGCATTTTGCATCACCATAGTCGCCATATCCCCATGTGTAAGAGATATAATTTCCACCGGACTGGCCGCCGGTCCATGACCAGCAATCAGTGCCATGCCACCAGTCATGCGCACAATGATAGGTGTGATCCGCCTGAATGCCGAGAATATTGAATATCCCATACTTCATGCCTTTGGTATACTCGCTGCCAAAAGCCGGACCGGACGCGAAAGCGATGCAGAAACAAAAGATTGCTAAAATAATGATCATTTTTTTCATTGTTTTTCCCCCATTAATAAAAGTTTTTGTGTTTGGACATAAAAAAAACGGATACCTTTTTTCCAGGTAGCCCGGCTGTCTACGTGAGACCCGTGGCTTTCCGTCTCCGTTTCGCAACGGATTTGGCTTTATGCAGGACTTAGAACAATTGTCTAAGTTGTAAACACTGTACACTGAAAAAAAACAAAGTCAATCGGGGGAACCCTGATTTTTATATTCGAAAAACCTGAGGTGCCTGCCAGTCAAATATCAATAATCGCATGCCCTAAAAATCATAAACCAGCGTTAATGCCGTTTCTGTATCTGTTTTTTCCGTATCGCTCGGAACATCGGTGTTGTTGTCAATTGTAAATGACGCTTTCATGGACAGGGCACCGATGATTTGGGATTTTAACGCACTAATGGATTCGGTGTTGGTATTGTCAGCGCCAGTGACCACGGTGAGATCCTGCTGAAATGAAACGGCATCGGAAAATTTGTAGTTGAACATGGCATACCCGCGCAATATGATTTCATCTTCTGTCTTTTCGCCGATGAATACATCATTACTATCATCATTATCACCTTTATCATCAAAATATCCATTTGTTTGATCGTACCGATAACCAGGACCGATTTCGATGTTGAATTTGATGGTGTCAGAAGCAATGACTTTTCTACCGTAACCGGTGGAAAAGGTGGTTCTATAATCATATCCGGAAAACCGGTCATCCTCATAATCACCGTTGATAAATATGTAATTGGCTTCATTGAATTTATATCCGACCTTTGCGGAATAATTATACTTTTCAGCAGACACTTTATCTTCTTTTTTTCCGTCAATTTCTGTTTCTTCAGAGCTGTAAAGAGTGGCCATGTTTATTTCACCGAGCAAATGGTCTTTTTCATATTTTAAGCCGACTTTTGCGTTTACCGAATCGGTTTCAGAATTGCCGCTGGTGATTAAAAGGCCAACTTCACCGGATCCGGTGAAGTTTTTTGCTTCTTCGGCAGTTGCCATACCGGCGGTCAGCGTTATTAATAAAAGGATCAATACAGTTTTAAGGTTCATGGTGCCTCCTAAGGTTTAAAATATGTGTTTAATTTTCTTCATGAGAAATTCGGGTTAATGGTTTTTGGCCGATATGGACAGTGGCAATGCCCATGGTCAAGCGACGCCATATGATTCCCTCAAATCCCGCCTGTTTCATAATGGCGGCAAATTCAGCTGGCGGTGGAAAATTAATGACCGATGCGGGAAGATAATCATAGGCTTTTAAATGTTTTGAAAAAAAAGCGCCGATGATCGGCAGAATCCGGGAGAAATAAAAAAGATAAAGGGATAAAAAGAATTTATTTGCTGGAGTGGCCAGTTCCAGGATCGCAACCTTTCCGCCGGGTTTTAAACAATCAAAAAAACTGACCAAAGCTGATTTTCGATCTATGATATTGCGGATGCCGAATGCAATGGTGACCGCATCAAAGGTATGGGCGGCAAACGGCAGGTGTAGGCCATCTCCGGCAATTAGTTGTACTTTGGGGCTGAAATCTCCCTTCAGCAGTTTGGTATTGGCCACTTTCAGCATTTCGGGAGCAAAGTCTGCGCCGATAATGAGTTTTTGATTGTTCGTCTGGTGGAATATTTCAATCAGCACATCTCCGGTGCCGCAGGCAACATCAAGAATCGCTGTGTTGTTCGGTAAATTCAGGGCCGTGATCATGGTTCGGCGCCAGTAAATATCCTGTCTTAAACTGAGCAGTCGGTTTAAGAAATCATATCGGGGCGCAATCGAATTGAACATCTCTTTGATAAAATCAAGTTCCATATTGACAATCTTCATTTAAGCATTATTGTATCGCCAAGGATAATTACAGTTTTCGTTCTCATACCATACTGTCATTTGGTGTCAATTATTTTGGATAGCGGTCGTGTATAGATACTGCCGGGATTGTTGTGCATTCTGGCAATCTCATTCTGACGGAATGTTTTTTTATGTATAATAAGTGGGTTATATGGAATATTGTGGAAGATAAATGAGTTCAAAAAGAGATTACTATGAAGTGCTCGGTGTTAGTCGTGATGTGGATGCCAATGGCTTAAAGTCCCGATACCGTAAGGTCGCCTTAAAGTATCATCCGGATAGAAATCCGGGAGATAAGAAAGCAGAGGATCTTTTTAAGGAAGCCTCCGAAGCGTATAGTGTTTTATCTGATGACGAAAAACGTCGGGTTTATGACCAGTTTGGTCATCGGGGACTTGAGGGAATGGCCGGTGGTTCCGGCGGCGGATTTGATGATGTGTTTTCCAGTTTCGGGGATATTTTTGAGGATTTTTTCGGTTTTCGATCCGGCAGAAGTTCCAGGAGCAGCGCCCAGCGAGGGAACGACCTTCGTTATGACCTGACGATTGATTTTATGGAAGCTGCTTTTGGATTAGAGACGGAAATCGACATTGAAAAGTATGAAACCTGTCCGACGTGTGAAGGCAGCGGCACCAAGCCGGGTACATATCCTGAAACATGTTCCCAGTGCCGGGGAACCGGTCAGTTTGTGAGGACCCAGGGGTTCTTTTCTGTTAAAAGTACTTGTCCCGGCTGCCGGGGTGCCGGTCAGGTTATCAAAGACCCGTGTCCCCAGTGCAGAGGTCAGCGGCGTGTCGTTGTTAAGAAGAAAGTGTCCTTAAAAATTCCCGCTGGCGTGGATAACGGCTCAAAGCTTCGGATGACCGGAGAAGGTGAACCCGGTATCAAAGGGGGGCCTCCCGGTGATTTGTATGTATTTATCGGGGTGAAGCCGCACGAGTTTTTCAGGCGCAGCAATACCGATGTCATCTGCACGGTTGAACTTTCATTTGTTCAGGCTGCTATTGGGGACGAGATACAGGTGCAGACATTGACCGGTGAAGAAACCCTTAAAATTCCCAAAGGCACCCAGTACGCAGATACCTTCAGACTTTCCAGGCAGGGAATACCATCCCTTCGATCGAATACCCGGGGGGATCAGATTATTCAGGTGGATTTGAAAACCCCGAAACATATGAGTAAAAAGCAGGAAGAACTTTTAAAGGAATTTGCCCGGTTAGATTCTGAAAAATTAACCCAAAAAATTAAGCGCCTGTTTAAGGGCGGGGCAGTCAAGGCAGCTAAATAAAAATTACAGGAAAAAATATAAAATGTATGAATTGAAAGTCGTTTCCCGTTTTGCCGCTGCCCATCAGTTAAAAATGGTGGCGGAAAAATGTGAAAATCTTCATGGTCATAACTGGCGGGTAGAAGTATCTATTTCAGGTGAAAAGTTAAATAATGCCGGTGTATTAATGGATTTCGGGGAAATTAAAGAGCATCTGAATGAAATTATCGATTCCCTGGATCACAAATTTTTAAATGAATTGAATCTTTTTGATGGCGGCAACCCGTCGTCTGAAAATATCGCCAGATATATTGCTGAAGCAATGCAGTCAAAAATTGCATCGCCCGGAGTCGGGATTTCCCGGGTGGGGGTATGGGAATCAGACGATTCCTGCGCCACGTATATTCTTCCTTGATGGCTTCGTAAAAAGTCCAAATTCTGTGTTGCGCTGCATTCTTCGTTTCTTCAAAGTACGCTAAGTACGCTAAGTACGCTAAGTACGCTAAGTACGAATCATCGCGCAGAATTTGCGCGCCTTGCCAATTTTATATGATTGGTGAGCTTTTATACTTTTCCGTCGGAATCCGACTTTTTACGAAGCCATCAATACTTTACTCTTTAAAACGTTACTCTTTAAATTTTTTTATTTGTCATAGATTTCCAGCAGTTCATCCCTCGTAATCAGGGAAACAACGTCCGGTACAAGTTCCTGTATGGCAGCAATACCGCCTTCCTGCCGGTCAATCAGAGCAATAATCCGTTCAATTTTTAAGCCTTCAACGCGAGCGCGTTCAATGGCTTTGATGGTGGAGCCGCCGGTGGTCACCACATCTTCAACGATGACAACCCTGTCACCCGGGGCCAGATCTCCCTCAATCCATTTGACGATGCCATGGTCCTTTTGATTTTTGCGTATGGAAAAAGCCTTGACCGGTGTTTTTTTTATTTCAGATACAAAGGATGTGGCCATGGCAATGGGGTCTGCGCCAAAAGTGAGTCCGCCAACGCCTTTTATGTTTAAACCGCTGATAGCATCAAAAACAAGGTGCCCGATCAGGTACATTCCCCGGGGGCTTAACGTTACCGGTTTGCAGTTGACATAAAAACTGCTCATTTTGCCGGACGCCAGTTTGAATGTTGGTTCTTTGCTGTATTGAAAAGATCTTTTGCACAGCAGATGGATGAGCTCATTTTTCATAATAGTCCTTTTTCCCGGCAGTGCTGATCACTGTTAACCGGTAATTCCTCTTTCATTTGTGTCAAAAATTGTTGATTGTATGGGAAATATTCGGTAAATAAAAACCCCCACTGAGGGAAGAAGCTTTTTATGGGATCAGTGGGGGGGAGCAAGAAAAACTGGAAACAGCACTCCTTGACTCGAAGAATCTCTATCAATAAAACCGTATCGGGTCAATGTTAAATATTCGAAGGACAGGTTGAAACAGGAAGGTTTTTATGAAGCCATCCAATTTTTTTTTGAATCAATCCGTAAAAGGTTGCGTTAAATGGATACTGGTCTGGAAAAAGATATTATTATCCGTATGTTGCATGTCAGCAAACGCTATGAGAAAATGGAAGCATTGAGTGATTTATCACTTGAAATCCGGAAAAATGAATTTGTTTTTGTGACCGGTCCCAGCGGCGCAGGTAAATCCACGATGATTAAGTTGCTGTATATGGGAGAGACTGTGTCATCCGGCGCTATTTTGGTTGACGGCATGAACCTGTCCCGGATTCCGAAGAAGCAGATCCCCTTACTTCGCCGCAAGTTTGGCGTTGTTTTTCAGGATTTTAAATTGATTCCCACAAAAACGGTTTTTCAGAATGTTTCCCTGGTTCTCGAAGTTGCCGGTTTAAAATCAAAGGAGATTCATCCGCGTGTGAGCGATGTCCTTGAGCGCGTCGGGATTGATGGCCGGTCCGAAGAATTTCCGCCGGTGCTGTCGGGCGGGGAAAAGCAGCGGGTCGCCATTGCCCGGGCAATGGTGGGGACGCCTAAAATTGTTCTGGCCGATGAACCGACCGGCAGCCTGGATCCGGATTCCGCAGCGCAGATATTTCAGCTTTTACAGTCTGTTCATGAAAGAGGGGCAACGGTTATTATCGCCACCCATGATCAGCAGATGATCAACAATCATAATGGCCGGGTCATCCGGTTGGTTAAAGGCCGGATGGCTCAGGATAATTAGGCAGGAATAAAAAATTTATGTTGATAGTTGCTGCTAAGCGCGCATTGACGGATATTGTGAATAATAAATTTCTTCACACGGTCAGCATCGTGACCATCGCCTTATCCGTATTTATTGTCAGTGCATTTTCTCTTTTTTTCAATAATGCCACGGATTTTCTGGACGCCTGGCGAAAAGGCGTGCGCATTATTGCTTATATGAGTGACAATGTGCCTGACCCCCAGCGAATCGAATTGATGGAAACAATACGAAACTCAAGCGGTGTAGCAGCGATTGAATTTATTTCCAAAGACGATGCATACAATGATTTAAAA
>JAGGYV010000375.1 GCA_021162325.1 Desulfobacteraceae bacterium
CGACCAATATATCAATTACCTGATTGTGGAAAAGGGATTGGCCGATACCACCATTGACGCCTATTCAAGTGATCTGAAAAATTTTGTCTCATTTTTACAATCATGCAAAATTAATGTGATTGCTGGATCTGATACAACGGTTATTTTAAAATATCTGATTCTCTTAAGAAACGAGGGGCTGTCGACACGCTCCCGGGCCCGTCATCTGGTTACGCTGAGGGGATTTTTTAAATTTCTGATCCAGGAAAAAATTTTAAAAAAGGACCCCACACGAATTGTCGACCTGCCCAAAATCGGTATGAAACTGCCGGATGTGTTGTCCGTTGAGGAGATTGTAATGATTCTGAATGTGCCGGACACCAGCAAACCCAGAGGCGTGCGGGATGCCGCCATGATCGAACTGCTGTATGCCGCAGGATTAAGGGTCAGTGAATTGATCAACGTAAAAATCCAGGACGTCAACCTGGAAGTGGGGTTTGTCAGGACTTTCGGAAAAGGATCCAAAGAACGCATGGTTCCCATTGGCAGTCAGGCCAGAGAAAAAATAAATGAATATGTGACGCATGCCCGGTCAATTTTATTAAAAAATCAGGTCAGTCAATTTATGTTCGTTGCCAGGGCCGGAAACCCCATGACGCGACAAGGGTTTTGGAAACTTTTAAAGAAATATGCCATGCAAGCAAAAATCGGTAAAAAAATCACCCCGCATTCTTTCCGGCATTCTTTTGCCAGTCATTTGCTGGAAGGCGGGGCGGATTTAAGAGCCGTGCAGATGATGCTCGGTCATGTGGATATTTCAACAACGCAGATTTATACGCATGTCGCCAAAGACCATTTAAAAAAGCTTCATGAACAGTTTCATCCCAGGGGATAGTGTCTCATTAACTCTATTAAAAATATTAATAAATCGTAAAAATAAAACACCCGCTACTTCCACCCAAGCCGGCATCCCCATCCTGTTCCGGTGGTAAAGGGGATGGTTCTTCTATTACACTCCCGTCAGGATATGGCGCGCCGTTTGAAACTCCGATAGCATCCAGGTCAAACCCGGCACTGCTGATGGTCGGATACGGATCATAAATCACATGGGATGTTGAATCAATGGAAGTGCCATCCCCGATAATATCGACAATTCTCACATAGGTGATTTGCGAGATATCAACAAACCCGGTAAGGACTTCCGTTTTTTCGGAAACATCTGCCAGATCAAAGGGCGTTCCATACCCCTGCCTGAATTTACCGGCAAACCCATTGATCGATGTTGTGTCAAGACTTCCGTAACCGCTGACCGGGTCCGGCGTTAAGGAGACATTGTCAAATCGGACAAAATCAATCCCGTTGCTTGACACTTCAACAAAGGCAAGTTCCAGGTTATAGTCATTAAACGAATTCTCAAATACCGCAAAATCCCATCCATCCCCATTTTCAACGGGCGGATCAAACGTCATTGTGATACGTCCGCCACGCCCTAAGGAAACAATGTCATAGGATGTTCCGGATGCCTTGCCAATGGCATATTCCGGGGTTTGCCATACATCATCAAGGTCGGTACCGATTTCATAACTTTCATATCCGCTTGCCCAACCGATAAACGCCGGGTCATCCATATGAATCGCCGTTGACCCTTCCTGACCGGCTGCTGGTGAATAGGAAACAGCACCAGCGGGCGTTGCCAAAAAGAAAAAAAATACAACAATAAAAAACATTTTCAGTAATTGAAATTTCATAGCCGTCGATAAACCGTATAAGCGTTTATTTGTTGAACCTAATCCGGATAAACCGGAAAAGTTAAAAGTGAACTAAAGTTTGAAGTGAGCTAAAGTTATGGTTAATGCCTTTGGCATTTTCAATTTTTATGTTAAAAATGATCGCGCGTTTCGCGCAGTCAACAACTTTAGGCACTTTAGATCACTTTAGTCACTTCACACTTTTTGAGTTTTTAAAAAAGTTTGCCAAAAAAACACAAAAATTAGAGACAAGAAACTAAGGTTAAAAGTATGTCCACCGGATACCTCCATAAATTGTCCGTTCCGGCATGGGATAATACTGCTCACTGTAGGCGCTTGTTGAATACAATTCATTAAACATGTTATTTATCCCGGCAAATATCATCAGATTTTTATATTCATAGGTTAATTTTCCATCAAAAACAAAAAAGTCGTCGAGCTTTTCATACCGGTCATTATCCATATCATTGCCGTCAAATCGTGACCCGGTATATGTTCCAGATAAAGACAATGCCAATTGACTGACTATCTGCCAGTACGTTCCGATGGAAGCCATATGTTCAGGAACTAATGGGAGGGTCGCGTTTGTTTTATCAAATTTCGCTTTTGTAAAAGTATAACTTCCCCGCAAGCGAATATCTTCGGTCGGGTATAATGTAAAATCCATTTCAACCCCTTGACGGATTGTTTTTTCATCATAATTCCGGTTAATATCACTGTAATAAATTTCATCGTCAATCCGTATATCAAACAGGGCAATCGTCATAGACATAAAATTACCAAATTGATGCCGACCGCCAATTTCGCTATGAAACCCCTCCTGAGGCTGAAGCCCCTCTTCACTTTCTGCAAATTCATCAACATTCGGAATCCGAAAACTGGTGGCGCAGCTGCCAAAAAATGAGGCTGTCGGGGACATGGCATATGTAAAACCGATAGAATAAGCGCTATTGTCCCATTCAGATTTTGTGGTATCCCCATTGACCCAGATTTTTACGTCATCAAAAATTTTTCTTACATCAGTACGAAAACGTCCCTGATAATGATTATAGCGGGACCCGGCGTTTAACATCAAATTATTGGTAATCGACCATCGGTTATTGATAAAAATTCCGAAACTTTCCGTTTCACTGTTTCTTCGGGGACCATCCGGCCTTTCTTCCCGAAAATAGTCGGTTTTAAAATGGTCGATTCCCAATTGAAACATTTGCAAATGACCGCCAAATATATAGTCTTTGACGTAATTAAGATCAAATTGACGTGTATCTTCATCAATTTTGTTTTTTTGATCGTTTTTTGAAATCCGGGGATTAAAACCAATAACATATCGATTGTCTCTGAAAAGATATCCTCTTTTCAGAGAGAGTGTCCCCCACTTTTCAAAATCCATATCAACTTCAAACCGTCCCCTTGTTTCAGACGTTTCCCCGGAATCATCCGGCCGATTTGTTTCAACCCGTTTGGACCGGGAACTGATATCTTCCCTGCTGACAGGACCGGGAAGCCCATATTCATCCTCATAATAAAATCCCGAGGCCTTAAAAGAGAAACGATCATTGATGGCATAACTTGATTTTGCCCCAATATCCTTTTTTTTAAAAAAGCCATTGTCCCGGTACCCGTGTGAATCATAAATTCCGGCATTCAGATTTAAATAAATATCCTTCAGGTTACCGTCAAGAGAGACCCGGTTATCAAACGTATTGTAACTGCCGTATGAGGAATAAAACTGTGCTGAAGGCGTTTTTCCTGCTTCTTTGGTAATAATATTTATAACCCCGCCCACTGCGCCGTTTCCGTAAACAACAGATCCGGCGCCGCGAACGATTTCAATGCGCTCAATTTGTTCGATCGGCACTGACGCAAGTGACGGCCCGGATTGGTCCGGTGCATTCAGCATCAAGTCATCAACCATGACTATCACATTACTGCCAGCAGTATCTCCCATCCCTCTAAGATCAACCACCGCCTGTTTATCATTTCCAAAAGTGCTTCGAACGTTGATGCCTGCTTCCTGAGCAAGTAATTCGATAATATTTTTAGCGGTAGATGCTTTGATATCATCACTGGATATGACCGTGACATGTTTTGAAATATCGGAAACCGGCTCTTTGACTTTGTTTGCGGTAACGACAATGGCATCCAGTTCAAAGTCAACAGGAGTACTGTCTTTTTCAGCGGTTTCATCGGTTTCCTGTGCAAACAAACAATAGGGTTGCCCGAATATAAAAGCTAAACACACGATAAACGTAATTATTTTTTTTTTGACGTTATTTTTCATAATCGTTTGAGAAATAATTCATTTAAACGCAACAGAATCAGTCTCCGAACGGAAAGTCCATTTATTCGTAGGTTGGGTTAGCCCCATTGGTTGGGTTGAATGCCTCAACCCAACCTACGAAAATCAAATGTTTATCAACACAAAAAGCGAAAGAGCGTAACCCAACAAATCATGTGGCCGGGTTTCCGTTCAACCACGAATTACCAGATCGAAAATTCTGATTTTACAGAATTTATAAAACAGCCGCCATCGCTATGATGAATATCGTTCTCATCGCCATCGTCTTCATTGTTAAAATTATCCATGCAAAAATACGCCGGGGTATTCATTCCCCAATCGCCGTTATCTGATGAACTTAATTCGAATATCAGTTGTTTGACAGCTCCCAGTCCGCTCAAGTCAACCCATTTCCAGGTATTCACAATACTGGTCCCGTCAGCCAGCATAAATTCCTTTATACCTGTTTCCACGCCATCATCATCAAAACCTGTGATAGTCACCATAAACCAGTCATTGTCTTCATCAGTAAATTTTTTCGCAAAGTCGTCCCCATCGCGCATTGAATAAAAAGCATAATTATTATTTGTAAAAAAAGCGCCGGAAAGGACTTGTTCCGTGTCAAGGGTTATTGTGGGGGGATTTGCAGCAAAGGAACTGACATACGCCACCGCATAAATTACACTGCCATCTGCCCCGCTGCCGGTAATTACATTATATTGGGCATCAAATCCTTCAGCAGCTGTGTCTGTTATATTTGAATAGGCAAATCCGTCCCAGGAAAACCATTCCGCATTATAATTATTGCTAAAAGCGAATCCTCCGCTATAAAAGCCGCCGGTGGCATCTGATCCGTTCCAATAGCTTTCCGTATTCAGAGACAAATCCTCAAAATCCGCTGTTTGAGCATTAACACAGTTTGTAATAAAAAAAATGGAACAAAATAAAAAAACCAAAGCAAAAAATCGTTTCATGAAAAACTCCTTAGCTGTTAAATTAATAATTAAAATTTATCCTTAAAAACAAAAAAAGGGAAATCCCGGATCAATAAAAGCGACCCTGAGATTTCCCTTTTTATCTTCAGATCATATGATGTTTTTTTTACCGAGAAAAAACAGTCAAATTGTTCAAGCAGGTCTTCTGACTTTTGGATCAATTTACTTGTCGCGCCTTCCCGCAGGTTTCTGCAGTGGCAGTAAGCGACGTTCATCCCCAATTACAGCGGCGGGCCCGTCCCTGAATTTCACAGGGTTCCCCTTTATGCTTTTACAAAGCACATGAACAATAATATAAAAATAAATAAATTTACCCCGACAAGAAGTCAAGCAAAAATATTTTCAGTACACGCTTTATAATGGGGAAAAATCTCTTTTTACAATCACAAAAGAACGTTCATCTCCGGAAATGGGGAGTCTGTATTTTTCAATCTGCAATTCAAATTTATAGTCGTGGATTTGATATATATTTTCCCCGGTTTTCGCCGCCTTCAGTTCATCAATTTCTTTTTGTACATCTCTACCCTTCATAGCGATGATTACACCGTCTGGCTTTATTAATGGCGCTGTCAAAATAAGAAACTTTTTCAGCGAAGTAAACGCCCGGCTGATGACCACATCGAAGTGTCCGGAAAATTCAGGAAGACCTGAAAGTTCTTCAACACGGTACTGGTGTGCGGAAATATTCTGAAGCTTTAAAAGTCTGATCACATACTTTAAAAAATTTATTTTTTTCCTTGAACTGTCAACAAGACTGACTGACAGCGAAGGCATGAAAATTTTTAAGGGGATCCCCGGAAATCCGCCACCGGTTCCGACATCAAGAACAGACGCATTTTGAGGAATAAATTTTTCGGGAATGAGCGAATCGATGATGTGCTTTTCTGCTACTTGCTCCGGGTCCGTGATAGCGGTCAGGTTTATTTTTTTATTCCAGGTAATCAATTCAGACGCAAATCCGACCGTCAGATCAATCGCCATATCGTCCAGCCCGATATGGCAGGCTGCAGCCTGAAGGCCCAGGAGATCCCGCCATTTTTGAGAATTGATTTGCATTGTGTGCTTCCTTTCATGATAAATCTGCCACCCGATGCTTATGGAATGATCCTTTATTGACATTTTCGCGTATCAATGACAATGTAAAAAACAATCAAAACAAGGTTCGATCTTTTCAGACAAACAAATCACAAGCACCAATGCTATTGAAAACGACCATGACAGAAAAAAATAAGAATAACAGCTATTCCGATTTTTTGAAGGTTCTTCCCGAATATTGCAGCGGTAATAAAAAAATCATCGCCGCTTATCTCTTCGGGTCTTACGCTGCTGGCAAGGCAACTCCTTTCAGTGATGTGGATATTGCCCTGCTCACACCGCCTGCTGAAAACCGGATGGAGGTATTCCATGCCCGACTGAGATATCACACAGAACTTTCTGATTTAATGAAGAAAAATGTCGACATCGTTCTGCTTCGTGAGGCTGGCGAAATGCTTTCTTACCAAATTCTTAAATTTGGCCGGCTTGTATTTGAAAAAGACCGTGATTCCCATCGCGAGTTTGTGGCTAAACGGGTCATCCAGTGCCTGGATTTCCAATATTATGAGCGGATCATGCAACAGGGAATGATCAATGCCATGCGAAGGGAATATCATGGTTAACAGGTCTTTAGTATTAAAAAAAATAGCGCGTGTTCGGCATAACTTATCACGGGTCAAAGAAAAAAGCAGTATCAGTTTGGAAACTTTAATTTTAATCTGTAAAGCGCCTTTGACAACGTTGTGATGAAAAAACAATATACGGTTTCGATTCTCGGTACGCTTCCGCCCATTCGTGCGCTCAGCAGTTATTGTTTTGAGTTTGCAAATGCGATTGCAGAAAAATGCCGTGTTGAGTTTATCTCATTTAAAAAAATTTACCCGTCCTTTCTGTATCCGGGTGGCGCGCCGGATGATGATAATACATACCCGGCTGTTTCGACAACCCAAATAAATATTAGAAGACGTATTTCGTGGTACAACCCCCTGTCATGGATCATAGAAGGTTTGACAGCAAAAGGGAATCTGCTCCACGCACAGTGGTGGAGCGGCCCCCTCTTCCCAGTCTATTTTTTCGTTTGCGCATGTTTTAAAATTAAAAAAAAACCGGTGATATTTACCGTTCATAATGTATTGTCCCATGAAAACGCGTTTCTATATTTTAAAATGTCACAATTCCTTTTTAAATTTGGGGATCATTTTATCGTTCATTCTAATATCAACAAACAGCAGCTGACTGAATTCTATAAAATTGTCTGTGACAAAATTTCTGTAATTCCTCATGGAAGCCTTGATTTTCATATTAAAAAAGGCGTTAACAGAAAAAAAATAAGAAAAGAAATGGGCATAGATCCTGAAAGTAAGGTAATATTGCTTTTTGGCGCAATCAGACCCTACAAAGGCATAGATACTGCAATTAAAGCCTTTGCGGAAATAATTAAAAACGTTCCTAAAGCTCGCCTTCTGATCGCTGGCAGATTATGGGAAGACTGGACACCTTACGCCCAGCTCATAGAAAAACTTGGAATTAATAAAAATATTATCACCTATCTTGACTATATACCTTCGGGCGATGTTTATAAATTTTTTGAGGCTTCAGATCTATGCGTTTTCCCATATCATCATTTTGACAGCCAGAGCGGTGCCGGGTCAGTGGCGATTTCATTTCGTAAGCCGATGATTGTTTCGAAAGTCGGCGGCTTACCGGATCTCGTAAAAGATCCGAACTGGGTTGTGCCGCCGGGAGACCCTTCCGCCCTTGCCCGGGCAGTGATCATCTGCCTGGGAAACCCGAACATGATTGAACAAATGAAATCCGAAGCTGAAACTATTTCATATAAATTTTCCTGGTCAGAAATCGCTGACAAAACAGAAAAAATTTACCAACAACTTCTTAACCAAAAATGTTAATTTTTTTAAAAGGATAATAATGGGCTATCTGAAGGAACTTTTGCCGAAAATGGCTCAGTATCGACTGGCAAAAACTGGATTTTCCCCGCCCGGAACCCCGATCAACTTGACTTTTTCCGTAACCAATGTTTGTCAGTCACGCTGCAGGACCTGCAATATCTGGGAAATATATCAAAAGAACCCTGAAAAACGGTTCCAAGAACTGACACTTGATGAAATTGAAAAAATATTCAAGTCAATGGGTCATATCTATATTTTTAATGTCAGTGGCGGTGAACCTTTTTTAAGACCTGATTTTGTCCAGGTGATCGAACTTGCATGTCGATATCTGAAACCGGGTATTATCCATATACCGACAAATGCCATCGCTGAAAAGCAAATCATGTCCAAGACAAAAAAGATTATTCATTTTCTTAAAAAAAATTTTCCTGCAACACGTTTGACGATCAAGCCCAGCCTTGACCATATTGATGAAAGACACGATGATATCAGGGGTGTTCCCGGAAATTTCGACAAAGTAATGTCATTATTTGATTCTTTGAAACTTCTGAAACCTGAATTTGACAATCTGCATGTCGAACTTGGCACGGTTATATCCCGGTGGAACGTCAATGATATAGAAGAAATCGCATCCTTTATCACAAAACTGGATCCGGAAAGTTATCGCAACGAAATCGCCGAGCAGCGTTCTGAAATGCTGAATACAAAAAATCCGATTACTCCCAATGCTGAAGAATATAAACGGGCGATCAATTTTTTTGTCAGTCAAATCAAGGCCAACATGAAAAACAAAATTTTTTTTCACAGGATTACAAATGCCTTTCGACTTGAATATTATAACCTCGCCATACGGATTTTAAATGAAGGTAGACAGGTAATCCCTTGTTATGCAGGAATTTCAAATGCCCACATGACCCCCTATGGTGATATTTGGGCATGCTGTACACTGGGATACGAAAAATCCATGGGCAATCTTCGGGATTACAACTATGATTTTTCACAACTCTGGAACAGCCGGCAGGCAAAAGAGGTACGACAATATATTAAAAATAAAAATTGCTTTTGCCCAATGGCAAACCAGATGTATTCAAATATTTTGCTTCATGGTCCATCTCTTAGGCGGGTGCTGTATAAAATTTTTGTCTAATCAAAAAATCGCTTATGGCAATACAGGCGAGCCCTTCCTTTTCACTATTGACATTCTGATACTTTGATGGCAACTTGAATTATTATAAACCTTAATTTGTAATTCACTAATTTGTATTTCATCCGGGAGGATAAAATGAGAAGCACGATTACGTCTAGGGGGCAAACAGTTATTCCGGCAGAGATTCGACGCCGTTTTCGATTGGACCCATCGAAAAAATTGGAGTGGATCGTGGATCATAACAGAATTAAGGTCGTGCCTGTCAAAGCCGACCCGATTGAAGCGTTCCGGGGACAAGGTAAAGGCGGTTCGGTCCAAAGGCTTCTTCAGGACCGCAAACGTGACAGTGTGCGCGAATGAAACGATACTTGCTTGATACATCAGCTTTTCTCACGCTTCGAGATGATGAAGAAGGTGCCGATCAGGTAGCAAAAATCCTTCGGCTGGCTCAAACACAAAACGCCCGTTGTTTTGCCTGTTTTCTGACGTTGATGGAAATTTTTTATCGTGTCTGGAAAGATGAAGGCGAACATGAGGGCCGACTTGCTTACGAACAATGTCAAACACTTCCGATAAACTGGGTTCATGAGAATCGTCAACTGCTCGAAAAAGCATCTGTAATAAAGGCAAAACATGGGCTGTCTCTTGCTGATGCGTGGATAAGCGCCAGTGCCATTTTGAATGATACTGTTCTTGTGCACAAAGATCCTGAGTTCGAAGCGTTGGATTGCGCGCAGTTGCGCCTGCCATATAAAAAAATAAATTTACACCCCTGATTATTCATTTTACATGAGTTACACTCAAAATGACGTTTTAAATTAAATGTGTCTTTCAGCTCCCCTCTTTTATCAAATAAGGGCTGGAGAAAATTTATTTCATAACAACCGGCCCATGTTGCGATAACTTAATTAAAACAGATAGCCAGATTTACAAACATATAAACAAGGATCAATCAGTGAATTACCTGATAACCGGCGCAACCGGATTTGTTGGACCCCATTTAATCAAAAAACTTATCGATGAGGGGCATACGTGTAAATGCCTTGTGCGCCAGGGAAGCGAAAATAAAATTCCTGCAATTGACGGGATGACAATTATTTTTGGGGATATTACAAAACCTGAGACATTGGTCGGCACCGCAACAGATGCAGACTGCCTGCTTCACCTGGCTACTTTGGGCCATATGAGTAATTTTACAGTAACTGAAAAAATGTTTTATGACATTAATGTCCAGGGAACAATCAACATCATGAACGAATCGTTACGTGCCGGAATAAAACGTATCGTTCACTGCAGTTCGGTGGCCGCCATGGGAATTTGTGATGAAATCCCTTCGACAGAAAATACAACATGCAATCCCCATCATGCATATGGACGCAGCAAACTACAGGCAGAAACCGAAGTTTTAAATATGGTTAAAGAAAAAAATCTGCCGGCAATAATTATCCGATTTTCAATGGTGTACGGCCCTGGAGACCCCAGGGATATTTTAAAATTAACACGAATAGCAAAAAAAGGCCTGTTCCCCAAAGTCGGCAACAGGCCAAAACTGACCCCGTTAATACATGTGCGTGATGCCGTTGACGGCCTGTTACTGGCATGTAAGAAAGGGACTCCCGGTGAAATTTATTTAATTACAAATAAGCAATCAGAACCTTTTGACACGATAAGAGAAATTATCCAGGATGCGCTTGGACAAAAAAAACGAGCTGTTTATATCCCAGAGTGGGCAGCGTTGACACTGGCTTCGATCATTGAAAAGAGTTTTTTACTTTTTGGAAAAACACCGCCGGTTGCACGAAAAAATATTGATTCAACCTTGGCAGACAGAGTTTTTTCTGTTGCTAAAGCCATCCATGAGCTTGGATTTGACCCTAAAATTGAACCCACGGCCGGTCTGCGGGAAACAGTGAAATGGTATCTGGATAACAAATGGATATAAATTACCGGAGGAAAAATGAAAAAAGAAGTTGAAGTTTTCGGAGTCACCTATGATCGTTATGTGTTATTCCAGCACCATCAAATTTTGACGCGGGAATTAGGGGTGAAAAAAGTCGTTGATATGCCCAGCCATGGGGCAAAAGCTGCCGGCTCATTATATTCCATTGGTTTTGGTGCTGCAGGATGCGATGTGACACTTGTGAATCCGGAAATGGAAATGATGTATGGGTGGGAAAATTTAAAACTTCAGGACAAAGTATCCACTATCACTGATGTGGATGTCTATAAAACAGGAATTGCCGACAATAAATTTGACCTTGCGTTTAACTTTGTCACCTGGACTGAACTGAATGACCCGCTCAAGTATCTGGTTGAGATGAAACGAATTTCAAAAAAATATGTGCTGCTTGTCACCTGCAACAATTTCCAACCCGGCTATCCCTGGCACCGGCTTTTGCATAAAATATTCGGTTTTGAATGGAATCATGGCCAGGTGGAATATAACCATATCACCCGGGTTAAAAAACTTTTCAAACAAGCAGGTCTTAATGTCTTTGAATACGGTGCAATTGACACA
>JAGGYV010000131.1 GCA_021162325.1 Desulfobacteraceae bacterium
AAATGCACATGATAAGACTGAAACCGGACTTTTGAGATCTTCAATCGCCGGATTACGCGCTCACGCGCTAATCCGGCCTACAATTCCAATTTTTTGCGAAAGTGGAAATAGGGTCGCATCTTAATTATTAATTATTGACAGGGGAGATCCTGTTGTCTTTGATTACCTCAATAACTACCCAATGAATTGAGAGGGAAGGTATCAGTTGGTTGTTTGTGGGCGGGTGTTTTTTCGGTTCCTGAAAAAATTGTTCCCTTAAAAATTGGTGTCACATCTTGAGTTGTGACTTAATTTTATAATGTAATTTTTCCAATTTGTTATTTTTTTTTAATGCTGTTCCTAAACGATGCAACATTCCGACTGATCGCAGAATAAGTGATCTGAAACAGGGTGCCGATTTTTTGGGTTGTATATACCCCATATTTCCAGAGTATATAGATCAATAGATCCCGGATTGTTTTGCTGCCTCCATACATTCTGCCCGCCCCATATACTCATTCGGGTCACAATCAAGTATGGCAGTCGCCCTTTTCAGAATGGTGCGGGGATCGTCTGAACGCTGAACATCCTTTTGCTGGGGATATCCTTTATGCGGTATATCCGGCAAATATGTTTTTATCTGGTTCCCACGGTCCTTTGTGGGAACCAGATAAAAACATTAAAATGCGGAGCAAAGCGACGATGTTCAACGTGGGGCGTTCGATGTTGGACGTTTATTTTTTTATAAATGCACATGATAAGACTGAAACCGGATTTTTGAGATCTTCAATCGCCGGATTACACGCTCACGCGCAATCCGGCCTACAATTCCAATTTTTTGCGAAAGAGTTGATATCGTCTCACCATCGCATAAACGGCCATGGCCCGTTCAGTGGTTTCGAAAAAAGGTATTCCTGCCTGGCAAAATTGATGGGCCAGATCCGAATCAAATCCGGGGATGTTCACAATGATAAAAGGTTTTCCAAACGCTTCATGCGCCTGAATCATGGATTTGGTATATAATTCATTTGTTTTCCGGTCCAGACCCACCCCGATGACGACCACGGTATCCACATCCGGGTCCGCTGCTATCACCCGCGCGGCCCGGATATAAATTTCCATTTCCAGAGAGGCCGTCAGTCCGACATCCACCGGGTTTGAAAGACTCGTTCCGGTTTGCGGAACAAAATCAGATAATTCTAAACGTGTTTTGTCTGAGAGCGTCGCCAGTGTTAATCCTTCGTCACCGCAGGCTTCAGCTGCCGCCACTGCCATTCCACCGGGGCCGGACAAAATGGCGATTCGATCACCGATACCATCGCCCAGCATGGAAAAACCCATCAGGGCATCTGCTAAAAAATCAAATCCTTTAACCGAAACAGCGCCGCCTTGTCGTACAACCGCCTCCCATATATGTTTCTGGCTTGCCAGGGCGCCTGTGTGAGACGTCGCGGCTTTTTGTCCTTCCGGGTTTAATCCGACCTTCCAGAGAATCACGGGTTTTTTTTCAGCCGCCTTTTTCAGGGCCTCTAAAAAATAAGGTCCGTTTCGGATGCTTTCCAGATAGGCACCGATGACACGGGTTTTCGGGTCGTTTCCTAAATAGGTGAGCATGTCAGCGCTGGAAATATCGCATTCATTTCCCAGGCTCACAGCGCTGCTGAAGTAAATACCCTTTTGCGGGGCAATCCGGCCAAGGATATTGGCGAGCGAGCCACTGTGTGATATGAATCCAACCGGTCCTGATTTTTTTGAAAGCCCGGGAAAGAAGGAGAGGCCCGATTCCGGTACATATATTCCCATGCAATTCGGGCCGAAAAGCCGCATGCCGGAGGAGTGCGCCACATGGGTCAGGGTCTCTTCGAGTTGACGTCCGTCCTCGGTCCCGGTCTCTTTGTATCCTGCGGTGAATAAGACTGCTCCTTTGACCCCCTTGGCCGCACACGCTTTCACGATTGGCAACGCCTGGTGGTGCGGTACCAGGATAATTGCCAGGTCTACGGTTCCGGGAATTTCTTCAATCTTCGGATAGGCTTTAAGCCCGTCGATTTCTTTTGCTTTCGGGTGGACCGGATAAATCCGGCCGGCATAGTTTAAATCCAGTAACGCCATAAGAAACAGTTTGCCGGCCTTGAACCCCCGAGGGAGTCCGATAATCGCAATGGACTCAGGGTGAAAAATCGCGTATAGTTGCTCTACCAGTTGTTTTGTGTTTTTCATCATCACCTTTGCGCGGTATGAAAATTTTTACTAATTAATATTTGTACGGGTTATTATGATTCGAGTACGATCATTGCATCAACAACGATGCCCCTGCCTTTTGAAATGATAATGGGATTGATATCGATTTCGCAAATCATCTTGTTTTCAATGCCGATTTGTCCGATGCGAATCAGGATATCACCTAATTGGTCACGGTCTACGGCCATCATTCCCCGGACAGTATCCAGTATTCGTTTACCCCGGATGTCGTCCATCATCTCAAGGGCGTCTTGTCTGCTTAAGGGAGCGATTCGAAAGGTAACATCATTGAAAATTTCTGTAAATATCCCGCCAATACCGAACATGACGGACGGACCGAATTGATGATCGCGGATCATACCGGCGACCAGCTCCCGTTTTCCGATAATCATTTCCTGAACAATAACGGCGGCATTATTTTCTGTCATGCCGGCCTGAATATCATTAAACGCCGTTATGGCGGCTTGCTCAGTGTCGATGGCTGTCCGGATCAGATTTTTTTCAGTCTTATGGGCGATTTTGGCATCGCACCCTTTTAATACCAGGGGATAACCGATTTTTTTGGCGGCTTTAATGAGATTCTCTTCATCGTAGACCAACAATTCACGGGTGACCGGGATCTGGTAGGCAGACAAAACCTGTTTTGACTCGTACTCCGAAAGCGTTGTTTTTCCTTCGGACGCCGCTTTTTCTATAATGTTCATTTCAGATTTCCTTTACTCTCCAAGCCTTGTAACAGCAATGAAATCACATGATTTGAGATAATTTCTGAATCATTGTGCTCCGGTTTAGCGCCGGGCAAAAACAGTCGAATGGGCGTCGTCTGATAATGATAAGCAATGAGGCCGAATATAGACATGGCCAGCAGATGAGGGTCTTTGTCAGACGCCAGTTCGTTTGCAAGACTGATGACGGTGCTGAAGAAATTATGAAATACCTGGTCTGCCAGTAATTGCAACCTTGTTTCATCACCGTCACCGTCTAACATTTCGCGATGGATAAGCCTGCTGAAGTCTGGATCATCTATCATGAAATCGCAAATTCTTTTTACAAAAAGACGCAGTTTTTCTTGCACCGGAATTTTCATTGATAAAACTTCCGACAGCACAAATTCTCTGGAGGCAAAGGCCTGTTGTACCGCTTGAACATATAACGTTTGTTTATCCGGAAAATGATGATACAGGGAAGCGGCATTCATGCCGATTGCTTTTGCAATTTGCCGCATGGAGACACCGGAAAAACCGGATTTGGCAAAAAGAGGGATGGCCTTTTCAAGGATATCAGTTTTTGTTTTTGGATGTTCCGGCCGCATATTAGATCTCTCCGGTGGCTCTTTTTAATCTCATGATGGCCAGACCAAAATCATAATATGCAGTTTCATAATTGACCCGGCTGTTGATTCTCAAGGATTCTGCATTAAGTACGTCTGTGTTTGTGCCAACGCCTTCCTGGTAACGGTTTCGAGAAACATTGAGATTCTCATCGGCCTGTTTTAAAGCGTCTTCGGCAACTTTGATGCGTTGCCTGCTTTCCTGCATTTTAAGCCATGAATTGCGTACCTGAAGCCGGATCATGGATTCAAAATCCATCCGTTTTTCCCGGACTGAGCCAGCGTGGTTTAAAATCGCGCTGCTTTTATGTCTGGAAATGTTTCCATCAAAAATATCCCAGGACAGGCTGAGATTGGCTGACCATAGATCTTCATGAACCTGGTGGCTGTTTTCCGTGTATTCGGTCCCACCGCTTAAAAAAAGCTGAGGGCCGGTGACCGCTTTTTGTGCGGCGGCATTTTTCTCTAAGGCTTCAATCTGTTTGGACAAGGCGCCGAGTTCGGCACGGGTTTCAATGGCCTGCTTTGTAAGAGCTTCAACAGAATCCACGGGTGCGGTAAATTCAAGTGATTCTATTTCAACCGGTGCATCCAGAGAACGGACCAGTATCCGGTTGTATGCCGCTTTTGCGGTATCCAGCAGGTTGCGGGCGTTTAATTGTTTTTGTTTTGCATCGGCTAAAGAAACTTTAGCGGCGAGCAGGTCATTGATTGCCACCATCCCTTGATCATAGCGGTTTTGAATATCATCCGCAATCGCACTCAGGCTTTTCACATGACTTTCGGCAACTTCACCCTTTTGTTGTGAAAGCAAAACCCTGATATAGGCTTCTGCTACCTGTAGTTTGATATTTTGTGTTAGGACTTTTTTCTGGAAATTAACTGCTTCCAGGTTAGATTCAGCCGCTTCAATGCCGTTGGTAATCCGAAAATGGGTGTAAAGGGGGACGGATATTTTAGCATGGTATGTTAAAAACGCATCATCAGCAGTTACAAAATCACTGCCGGCAAAATATGCGGCGGGTTCATCACTTAAGTACGTGTATCCGGTATACAGGTTCAGTTTCGGCAGCCGGGCCCCTTTTGCCGCGCTGACCTCAAACCGGGCGGCTTCCCGCGAATGTTCAATCGCTTTTAGTGAATGGTCATTCGCAATCGATATCGTCCAGGCCGCTTCAAGGGTTTCTGCCAGGGCGGTGTCTATGATTAAAAAATTTGTCAGTATAAAAAACAGGCATAGGGTATATCGTTTGAGTCGTATCATATTATTCGTCCTCATTATTACTTTTTTTTCTTAATGCAAGTCTCAGGCGGACGCGTTCAAAACCGTTTTCAACCAGTGAATACATTGAAGGCACCACCACAAGTGTCAACAGGGTGGAGCTCAGCATCCCGCCGATGACGGCAACGGCGAGGGGCGCGTTGGTGTCGGCCCCGGCACCATAGCCAAGGGCTGCCGGGAGCATGGCAATGACGACGGTAAACGATGTCATGAGTACTGGTCGCAGCCGGTTCGGGCAGGCTTCCTGTAATGCCTGGTCAATGCCTTTGCCTTTATTCCTGAATTGATTGGTCATATCTACGAGTAAGATTGAGTTTTTAGCCACCAGCCCCATGAGCAGTACCAGTCCGACCATTGAAAAGATATTCAGGGAGTGCCCAAAAAACCACAACCCGAAAACGCCGCCGATGATTGCCAGGGGCTGGGCAACCATAATCACCAGCGGCTGGATAAATGAATTGAACTGGCTGGCCAGAACCATATACACCAGCAAGATGGCCATGATAAAGGTGAAACTGATGTATTTGACGGTTTTGGCAAATTCTGCAGCCCGGCCGGTCATTTTGATGGCATACCCAATGGGCAGAATATCTTTAGACAGTGCAAATACTTTCTTCATTGCATCGCCTAAGGCTGCGTTAGGGGTGGAATAAAAATCGGCAGAATATTGCAGGTCATATCTTGAAATGATTGCCGGTCCCAGAATTTTTTGAATACTGACAACGGTATCTAAACGTACCAGGTCCCCGGTTTTGGAGCGCAAATAAATCCGCCGAAAATCCTGCGGTTGTTCAATTTTTCCTGCTTCCGCCTTGAGGCGGATATCGTAGCGTTCTCCATCGCCGGGTTCGTCATTATACTTTGCAATATCCAAACCGCCCACCAGTGCATTGACCGCATAGGCGATATCCAGGCCGGAAATACCCAGCTCCGCTGCCCGGGTCCGGTCGATGATGAGTTTCAGTTGAGGAAGATCCAGCTTTAAGTCAAGGTCCACCTGACCGATATCCGGGTCGACGAGCAGTCGCTTGTTGAGAATATTGGCATATTCAGCCACTTTACCGAGTTCCGGGCCGGTCAGTTTAAACTGGAGCTTTTCACCCCGCACCCCGCCGATGGCTGAAATAGGTGTGGGAAACGCCTGTATCCCGGGGATGCTCGCCATTTCTTTTCGGAGAATAGGGATTATTTCATATTGTTTGCGGTTTCGATGCTCTAAGGGGGTCAACCGGACGGTAATTTCGCCGGAAGAAACCTGGCCCGTGGCATCCGTGCCGATGGCTGACAGATACCCTTCGATTTCTTCGTACTGTGCAAGTATTTTTTCAATTTGTTTCAGCCGGTCATTGGTATAGTCAAGACTGGAACCCAGCGGTGTTTTAAAGGTGATCATAAACTGCCCTTTGTCTTCATCCGGCATGAATTCTTTTCCCAGTTGGCCGAACAGAGGAAGGGCAATGTAAACAATTGCTATGGTGATGACGACAACTGTCCATCGGAAATTTAAAGAGAAAAAAAGTGCCTTGCTGTACAGCCACTCCAGGGACTGGAGCATTTTTTCCCATATCTGATATATTTTCCCATGTTGCTTTTTTACCACCAGATACCGGGAACACAACATCGGAGTCAGCGTGATGGAAACAAACAACGAAACCAGAACACCTATGGTGACGACCACGGAAAAAGCGGTGAAAAATCTGCCGATGATGCCTTTCATGTAAATGACTGGTGCAAAAATACATGCCAAAGCAAATGTCGCTGCTAAAACGGCAAATACGACCTGGTTCGTACCGTTTAAGGCGGCTGCTTTCGGGTCGATTTCACCGAGTTCTCTTTGTCTGAAAATGTTTTCCAGAACGACAATGGCATCATCCACGACAATACCAATTAGCAGCAGCAGCCCGAGCATGGTCATTTTATTAAACGTATATCCGGCAAAATACATGACCGTAATTGCGCCCAGCAGAGAAACCGGAATGGCAACTGCAATAATCAGGGTGGAACGCAGGCTTTTTAAAAAAATGAAAACAACCAGTGCGGCAAATAACGTACCAAACAGCAAATGTTCTTTTAACGCCTCGACGGCTTCCTGGATAAAATCCGTATCATTGGCGGCAATTTTAATTTCAAGGCCTGGCGGGAGCTGCGGAATAATATCTGTATCCAGTTTTTCCTGGACTGCTTTCACAATGGCAACAGAATTGGCGCCGGTGACTTTGACAATACCGAGACTGACACAGGGGATGTCATTAAACCGTGAAATTTGCCGGTAATCCGCCAGACCGTCAGTCACCTCCGCCATTTGGTGCAAACGCACCGGTGCGTTGTTGCGGTAGGCAATGATCAGCGTTTCGATATCCTCGACCTTGTGAAACTCAATATCCAGTTTTATCAGGTCTTCATGGCTGCCGCCCACGAGAAACCCACCGGGCATCTGGATATGCTCTCTTTTAAATGCGGAAATAATTTCCGGGATGGTAATGGAGAGTGCTGCCATACGATCCGGTTTCAGATTAATGCGGATGGTGCGTTCCCTTTCGCCGGCTACCCGGACTTCACCGACACCATCAATACTTTCCAGACGTTTTTTAAGAATGTTTTTTGTATACAGATTAAGCTGCTGCAGGGTCCGGTCTCCCTGGAGTGTCAGCCACATAATCGGCGCAGTGCCGAATTCGAGCTTTGCGATAATCGGCGGGTCCGCTTTATTCGGAAGATCACGCAATACTTCGTTGACTTTTGTTTGAATCTCATTAAATGCCACGTCAATATCTTTGTCCAGCTGAAACATGACCACTACAACGGAAACATTTGGCGCTGATCTGGACTGGATATGCTCAATCCCCGGGGTAGAGTTGACCGCAGTCTCAATGATATTGGTCACCGTTGCGTCAATGATATCCGGATCCGCACCAACCAGCGTCGTTGTGATGGTTATGTAGGGGAAGTCTATTTCCGGATATTCGTCTATGCCAATTTTATTGTAACTGACGATTCCAAATAACACGATGACCGCGCTGAGCATGAAGGCAAACACATGACGATTGATGGATATTTCCGGAATATTCATTCATTTTTCTCCTGTACGTTGACCCTGGCATTATTGGTCAGATATCCTGCACCGAAAACAGCGATCACTTCTCCTTTTCGGACACCGTCAATAATTTCAAGAAAATCGCCAATCCGGACACCGGTGGTGACCACCCGTTCTTTTGCGATATGTTGATCAATGATGTAAACCACCTCACCGGCCGGACGCCGGATAACGCTTTTATCCGGGACCATCATCGACTCCGGCTTTGTGTCAATAATCACCGTGCCGTTAGCCGAAGCACCGGGTCGCCATGAGCCGGGATTGTCGATCTCAACAATGACTTCAACGGCCCGATTGCCGACATTGACGGATGGTCGAATTTTAGAAATTGTGCTTTCAACGGGAATATCCGGTGTGGTCGGCGTATTAAGCAGCACTTTCTGACCTTTTTTGAATTTTGATGCAACGGACTCCGGAAACGGTAAAACAATCCGCAGTTTTTTATCACTGGTGATTTGAAACAGCGGTTTACCCATGCTCACAAAATCTCCGGTGGTAACGAACCGTTTCTCAATCCATCCGGATATCGGGGCGATGCATTGTGTTTTTCCCTTACGGCGGGTTGAATCCGCAAGACCGGCCTTTGCCGCATCCAGCTGATCTTTTAAGGCGGCAAGCTGAACATCCGCCGTATCCATCCGGTCCTGGGGGATTGATTTTTTGGTCAGCAGGTTTTGGTATCTTTTAACGGTTTTTTTCTGGTTGGCAATCAGAGATTTAAGCCGCTGAACTTCTGCTTTCCGGGCATCTTCTGCCAGACGATAGGCCTGATTGTCAATCTGTGCCAGCAAATCGCCGGCCATGACATACCGGCCCGTTTCCGTGAAAATATCGATGATTAAACCGGTTTCTTCCGCTGAAATCAGCGGTGCAAACCTGGCTTCGATGCGGCCTACTGATTCTTCGGTAATTAATATCGTTTGGGATTTGACCGTACTGATGGTGATGGGTGTTGTTTTTTCTTTCTTTTCATCTGCGCCATGAACTGTTCCATTAACTGTTATGGTCATTAAGAAAAAAAGGCTGGTAATCATTGCTGATTTAAAAATAATTTTTTTCGTTAACATGCGCCGCCCCTTGAAATATTAATGATTAATCTTGATGGCTTCGTAAAAAGTCCAAATTCTTTGTTGCGCTACATCCTTCGTCTCTTCAAAGTACGCTAAGTACGAATCATCACTCAGGATTTGCGCGCCTCGAATTTGGAACTTTTTTCTTTGCCATCGAAATCCGACTTTTTACGAGTTTGTCAATCTTGAATGTGGTTTTTTTGAGCTCATAGTCTGCTATTTTTGGTGGTCTTAAGCCATCGTCGTCTAAAGTAAAGACACAAATCAATCAAACGTTTGCTAGGTATACTTGGCAAAAAAAATTTATTCTGTCAATTTTTTTTTGTCCATTTGTCAAAGATGTCCTGAAAATTTAAAATTCTACAACGGCCTGTCAAAATGGATGCCGATTCCGGCTTTTGCGATTCTGACAATTTTTCCGGTAATATTGAAATGCTGACTGGTTTGGGGATGCTCAAGATTCATTTTCACCGGATCACCGAGTGAAAAATTATTTTTAGCGTTTTTTATTTCGATAAATACGCCGCCATGGCTGATGTTTTTGGTGTTCCCATGAAATAATGTGCCTTTGGCGGTGAAATCTGCCGGTCGGCAAAAATCCTGTCGGCTGTATTTTCTTTTTGTGGTTCCGCTGTATGAAATAAAATCACCCAGGAGCTGGCATCGACCTTCCAATGACATGGTCATAATTAAATCAACCAGATTCGTGGTGACATTCGTAACATCACTTCTCATGGATGAAGATTTATTCAATTCATTATATGTTCGCATCAGCTTGTCTTTATCCGTGGTTGACATTTTCATGATCAGGTTAATGAGCTGGCTGGTGATGGAGGATATATTGGTATCCCCGGTCATGATGCTTTTGGGCGTCATTTTTTTCTGTTTGGGATCAATTTCATCAAATAATTCTTTGATGGATACATTCATGGCAGTTGCAATTTTATTTAAAATATTTAATCCGATAAATTCAATTTTATCAGAGCAGGCATTTAAAATTACAATATGAGGAAGGCTGGTTTTTTCTCTTAACTGACCTGTATTGATGTTTTTTTTGGACATCAACGATTTGATATTACTTTTAATTTTTATGGGCATAAATTCTTTTCATTTCCTGTTGTGGAGGTGTGGGTTTTAATAACGACATATAATGATTAACCTTAAAATTTATACCATGTTTTTATGGATTTTTAATATTATTTTTTTGATAAAGACGCATAAAACACAATATTGTTATTTATAAAAGACTTTAATGCCACCCCTCACTTTTTCATAATAAATAATTTTTGCATCAATGGTTTCAGGTAGGAATTTTTTGGACTGATAGGAGACCGGTTTGATGGAAACCGGTTCCGTTCCGATGAATCCATCGATTCCCTTTGACTCCTCATCCGGACGTGCCAGACGATACGTGGTTTTGTTTTTTTCGGAGAGGGCTTTTAAAATAGATTCCTGAAACCGGAGCCCGGCATATGTTTTGGTTAAAATTAATTCCTGCATCCATTTCCTGACTATCTCCCGGTCAATTTCAGCCATGGCCTTTTGCATTTTGCAAATCATGGCATACGTTCTATCTGTTGCCTGGTCCACGGCATTCGGGTATTTGGCAATATACCATTTTACCCATTGATCATAGGCGTTTCCGGGGAATTCCTGGATCAGTTCCGACATCTGCCCTACGTAATGTGCCCGGGTGGCCTGGGAGTTTTGGTTGGCCAGGTTGATCAACTGGGTCGTGTATTTGGGGAAAATTTCCGGTGGGCCGGCAACCTCAGCCATGATTTGTTTGGTGGAAAGGGTAAATGTCTGTTCTCCGTCTTTAGGGGCTTCTTTGGCGGTGGCGATATTCAAAAAAAGAAATGACAGGATGAGCACGAAAAAAATGAAACCAGGTGATTTAATTTTCATATTTTGTTTTCCTTTTTATGTTGTGGCCGCCTTGTATTCAGCGGTCCGTCGACCTATGATTGAAACCAGTTCCGGGTTATCGATGTTCTCTTCGATTAACCGTTCAAACGCGCTGCCGATCACAACGCCGTCAGCCATTGCAGCCACCGTCGCCACATCATCTGTAGTGGAAATGCCGAATCCCACACACACAGGAAGTGCTGTCACGGAACGCAGGATCTTCATCTGGGTAGCAATTTCAGACGTATCAAGGCCGTCGCTGCCGGTCACCCCGGTTTTGGAAACCAGGTAGAGAAAACCGGAAGAGGCGGATGCAATTTTTGTCATTCGTTCTTGTGGTGTTGTGGGCGCCACCAGGTTAATCAGGGAAAAATCGATTTCTTTCCAGCAAGAGGTCAGTTCGTCGGATTCTTCCAACGGCAGGTCTACCAGCAGAACCCCGTCAGCACCGGCGGCAATGGCATCCGGTTGAAAATTTTCAATTCCATATGCCATGATGGGGTTATAATAACTGAAAATGATAATGGGAATGGATGTAATTTTTCGTATTTTTTCAATCATTTCCATAACAGTTTTCAGCGACACATTATGTTTTAGCGCCCGAGACGATGATCGCTGGATGACCGGCCCGTCAGCGGACGGATCAGAAAAAGGCACACCGAGCTCAAGAATATCCATTCCGTTTTCACACATGGCAGCAATGATTTTAAGGGAAATATCGATATCCGGATCTCCGGCGGTAACAAATCCGACCAGCGCCTTTTCATTATTTTTTTTTAATGTTTCAAATGCGTTTTTCAAGCGGTTCATTTAAAAAAATCCTTCGTAAAAATTTTGGTCATTAAATATAAACGATTATGATTTTTTAACAGTATGATCTCAAAAAATTCGGGTGCCCCATGCCTTGTGATATTGACACTGGATTCCCGCCTTCGCGGGAATGACGGGCGATAGCCACATCTCGTGAATCGTCATTCCCGCGAAGGCGGGAATCCAGGAGCTGCGACCTGGGTTTATTGAGAAATTACTCTTTAACAATATCATGATGGCATGCCATTATAATAATGGCCCGACAATTCCCAGATCCTTATCCCCGCGGCCGGACAGGTTGACGAGAATAATATCGTCCTTGGGCCTGCTTTTTGCCTCAAACATGGTCGCCGCCAGTGCATGGGCGCTTTCCAAAGCAGGGATAATGCCTTCCAGGCGGCAAAGCGCGGAAAACGCTTCCAATGCCTGCTGATCGGTGATGGCTACATACTGCACCCGGTTGATATCTTTAAGAAGAGAATGTTCCGGTCCGACACCGGGATAATCCAGGCCCGCAGAAATGGAATGTGCTTCGTCAATTTGCCCGTTTTTGTCTTGGAGGAGATAGGACTTGGATCCATGAAGGACGCCCAGTGATCCGGTACATAATGTTGCGGCATGTTTCCCGGTTTCAATGCCTGTACCGGCAGCTTCTACGCCGATCATTTGGACTGCCTGGTCTTCAAGAAATGGAAAGAATAGACCCATGGCATTACTGCCGCCGCCCACGCAGGCGACCAGGAGATCCGGCAGGCGTTCGGTGATTGTCTGGATCTGCTCTCTGGCTTCCTCGCCGATTATTTTTTGAAATTCCCGGACCATAACCGGGTAGGGGTGCGGACCGGCCACGGACCCGATGACATAAAAAGTATCCCGAACCGCTGCGACCCAATATCGCAGGGCTTCGTTCATGGCGTCTTTAAGTGTTCCTGTGCCGGATTCTACCGGAATCACTTCAGCTCCCAGCAATTCCATGCGTTTGACATTGGGTGCCTGGCGGGCGATATCTTCAACACCCATAAAAATTTTGCATTCCATGCCGAATAATGCCGCTGTTGTGGCCGTGGCAACGCCATGCTGTCCGGCGCCGGTTTCAGCAATCACTTTCTTTTTCCCCATCCATTTGGCCAGCAAGGTCTGACCAAGGGTATTGTTTATTTTGTGGGCGCCGGTGTGGGTCAAATCTTCCCGCTTTAAATAGATGGAAGCGCCGCCAAGGGATTCGGTCAGGCGCTGTGCAAAAAAGATCGGGGTAGGTCGGCCGGTATAGTTTTTGAGCAGGCTGTTTAATTCTTTTTGAAATTCAGGTTCCGGAAGGTATTTTTTATAGGCAGATTCCAGCTCGATTAAAGCAGGCATCAGGGTTTCGGCCACATAACGCCCGCCATAAGGGCCAAAATGACCGTTGTCATCCGGATACAGCCGTGAATTATACTGTGTGTCTGGATTCATCTAAAAAATTCTCCTTAGTTCTCTTTTCGAGGGACATTCCCGAACTGCTTTGATAAATTGCATCACTTTATGGATATTTTTTTTGCCGGGAGCTCTTTCTACGCCGGAACTGACATCCACGGCATCCGGCATGGATTTGTCGAGTGCGGATGCCACATTGTCCGGTGACAGGCCGCCGGCCAGCACCATGGGATGGTTGTCACCAAAAGCAGCGGCATCCTCCCAGTCCCAGGTCATGGCATTGCCGCCCGGAAGTTCACCTCTGGTGCATTCAACCAGATATGCGGACGCCTGATAGGTCGACACCTGTGCGATGGATGGCTGGGTTTCCATGTATAAACACTTGATAACAATCAGGCCCTGATCCGTGAGTCGCCTCACAAATTTCGGCGGTTCATTTCCATGGAGCTGAACAGCACCCAGATTACTTGTTGATACAATATCCATTATTGAATTAAACGGCTCGTTAACAAATACACCCACTGTCGTGACATTTTCAGGAAGAGATGCACAAATTGTTTTTGCTTTTTCAGGTTTTATATATCGTGGACTGTTTTTGAAAAAAACAAGCCCAATGGCATCGGCGCCGGCGGATGCGCACTTTAATGCCTCATCCGTACTGGTCAGGCCGCAAATTTTAATTTGCGGAAATTTTTGTGTTAAAAAGGTTTCCATTAAATTGCTGTTTCCTCTATTTTTAGAGATTTTATAAAGTCCTCAGGATTTTCTGATCGTACAATACTTTCCCCGATTAAAAAATGATTTATACCGGCTGCCCGTGTTCTTTCAATATCTTCTTTTGTCTGGATGCCGCTGGCGGCAACCGCTATCTGGGCAGGGTCAAGTCCGGTTTTCAGATCAATTGCCGTGCCAATATTCGTATCAAATGATTTTAAATTTCGGTTATTGATGCCGATCAGCCGTGCGCCGGTGTCTTTCATTTTATTAATATCATCTTGTGTATGAATTTCAACCAAAGCATCCAGGTTTAACTCCGCACATAGGTCCAGATAGTCTTTTAGTTGTATCTTAGAAAGAATACGAACAATCAGCAAAATGGCATCTGCACCAATGACGGCTGATTCATAAATCTGATAAGTGGAAATGGTAAAGTCTTTTCTCAGTACCGGCAGTGTTGACGCTTCACGGGCATCTGTTAAATCTTTAATGCTTCCCTTAAACCAGTGGTCTTCTGTCAGTATGGAAATGGCCGATGCGCCGCCGCGTTCATAGGCTGCGGCAGTGTCTGAAACGATCAGATCCGGTTGAATTATCCCTATAGACGGTGAGGCGCGCTTTATTTCAGCGATAATGTGAATGGTATCTTTATCCGTATTGTCAATATCCATCGGCACAATAAAGGGGCGGTGCACAAGGCATTTTTCCGCATCATTGCGCAGACTGCTTTCCGATCGGTATTGCTTTTGTTTTGTGATCAGGTGCTGTTTATATTCAATGATCTGGCTTAAAAAATCAGTGCCCATTATCCGTTCTCCTGCGTAAATACAATCAACGCATTGAGTTTGGAAAAGGCTTCCCCGTTGTCTATGGCTTTAGCCGCAACATGGATACCGTCTTTGAAATTATCTGCTTTTCCGGCAGCTACCAGGGCGGCTGCCGCATTAATTAAAATAACATCCCGTTTAGGTCCTTTTTCGCCGTTTAAAATATTTTTTGTGATTTCAGCGTTTTCTTCAGGCGTTCCACCCACAAGATTTTCCGGGTCAGCGGCCTGACCAAAAAATTGTTCCGGCATAATATCATACGTGCTGATCTGATTATCTTTGAGTTCGGAAATGCGGGTAGGGGCGCAAATGGATATTTCATCGAGCCCGTCATGGCCGTGAACCACAAAAGCACGCTTTGTTCCCAGAAGTTTTAAGGCCTGGGCAAACATTTCGGTTAATTCCGGCGCAAAAACGCCGAGCAGCTGGCAGTTGGCTCCCGCCGGATTGGTGAGGGGACCCAGCATATTAAATATACTGCGCAGACCAATTTCTTTTCGGGCATTTGCCGCAAACCGCGTGGCACTATGATAAATCGGGGCAAAAAGGAATCCAATGCCAATTTCAGCAATGGCTTCTTCCACAATTTCCGGATTAATATCGATCTTCATTCCCAAGGTTTCAAGCACATCCGCACTGCCGCACTGGCTGGAAATGGAACGGTTACCGTGCTTTGCAACAGTAACCCCGCATCCGGCAACCACAAAAGCAGTGGTGGTAGAAATATTAAAGGTCTTGGCGCCATCCCCCCCGGTTCCGCAGGTATCGACAATTGTTGCGGCCACGGCTTCAATCCGGTGGGCTTTTCTTCGCATGGCTTTTGCTGCACCGGCAAGTTCTTCAAACGTTTCGCCCTTGGTGGCCAGCGCCCCCATAAAAGCCCCTATCTGGGCATCGGTAATATCTCCGGAAAAGATTTCTGTCATCATTGCCGACATTTCATTTTCGTTTAAGTTTTCATTGCGGATAATTTTGCTTAAATGGTCCTTAAACATTGGTGCCCTCCATATTAAGATTAACAAAATTCCGTAATAATCGTTTCCCCACAGGGGTCATGATGGATTCCGGATGAAACTGGATTCCTTCAGTCGGATACGTTCGATGCCGCAGTCCCATAATTTCACCATCTTCGGTTTCAGCCGTGATTTCCAGGCAGTCGGGCAAATTTTCGCGGGATACAGCAAGGGAATGATACCGCATGGCCACAAATGGTTTATTCAATTTATTGAACAGCTTTTTGCCGTCAGCAGTTACCATGGAAGTTTTTCCATGCATGATTTTTTTCGCGGAAATAATTTTACCCCCAAAAGCAACGGCAATGGATTGATGGCCAAGGCATACCCCGAGAATGGGTATTTTGCCGGAAAAATGCCGGATTACATGGATGGATAAACCGGCCGATTCCGGATTACCAGGACCGGGGGATATGACAATTCCGGACATATTCAGTTTTTCAAGCTCCTCTATGGTAAATACATTATTTCTAAACACACGGATTTCTTCACCCAGCTGCCGAAGATATTGTACCAGATTATAGGTAAATGAATCATAATTATCAATCATAACAATCATCGGATGTCTCCTTTTAAGCTTGGCTGTTCAATTGACACAAGTGTTAAAGTCATATTTTGATGGCAAAGAAAAAAGCGCCTCCAATTTTATGTTATTGGCAAGGTGCGCAAGTTCTTCGTGATGATTCGTACTTTTTGTACAATGAAGAAACGAAAAATGCAGCGCAACCCAAAAACTACAATTGACATTAGACTTTTTGCGAAGCCATTAACTGGAGGGCTTTTTGTATAGCCATTGCCTTGTTCACGGTTTCAATTCGCTCTTTTTCCGGGTCAGAATCATAGACGATCCCGGCACCGGCATTGACGGTTAGTCTGCCATCTTCAATACAAGCAGTTCGTATGGTGATGGCAAGGTCCATATTGCCGTTAAAAGAAATGTAGCCGACAGCCCCGCCGTAAGGGCCGCGGGGATATTCCTCCAGTTCTGCGATAATTTCCATGGCCCGCACTTTTGGTGCCCCGGAAAGGGTCCCGGCCGGGAAACTAGCGGACATTAAATCCCAGGCATCATAATCGGATTTAACGTCACACGTGATATTGGACACCATATGCATGACATGGGAGTATCGTTCAATCATCATTAAATCCGTTACCTGGACCGTGCCGGTTTCAGCCACTCGTCCGAGATCATTGCGGCCAAGATCAACCAGCATAAGATGTTCCGCTCGCTCTTTTTCATCGGCCAGTAATTCATCAGCAAGAGCACGATCCTCCTGCTCGGTGGTGCCACGAGGCCGGGTTCCGGCAATAGGGCGAAGCGTGGCTACTCCGTTTTCAAGGCGGACCATGGTTTCCGGTGAAGATCCGACCAATGTGGTTTCATCAAGGTGCATGAAAAAAAGATACGGTGACGGGTTGATATAGCGCTGCGCCCTGTACAATGAAAGCAAATCTTTGGGCGCATCACAAACAAACGGCTGGGAGATGACCGCCTGGATAACATCCCCTTGTGTGATATATGATTTTATTTTATCAACTTTTGAACGAAAATCAGTCTCTTCGCATAATGATTTCATTTCATACGTTGAATCATTTTTTGTTTGTGTGTCAGTCAGGCTCATGGATATTTTAGCTTCAAGCCGGTCAATTCTTTTTGACACGGATTCAAAAGATTTTTCCGGATCTGCAAAATCATTTTTAAATGCAATGGCGACAATCATCAGCGTATTGCGAATATTGTCAAATATCAGCATTTCATCCGGCAGAATAAAATGGGCCAGGGGTTTGTTTTCAGGAAATCCATGATGAATTTTTTCAAAAAAAGAAACCGTTTCATAGCTCAGATAACCCACAAGTCCGCCCCAGAATCTCGGCAGATCTGAAATCACTGCCGGATCATATCGTTTCATGAAATCCCTTAGAATGGGGAAGGGGTCATTGTTATGGACAATATTATCCTTATTACCGTTTTTTTGAATTTCAATCTGGTGTTTATAAATCCGGATATGGGTGCGGGCGGAAACACTTAAAAAACTGTAACGACCCCATCTTTCTCCGCCTTCAACACTTTCAAACAAAAACGCCGGTCCATTCTCAGAACTTATTTTTTTCAGAACAGTCACCGGTGTATCCATGTCCGCAAGAATTTCCCGGCACAACGGCACCACATTGTGTTGATCAAATAAACCACAAAACTTCTTTTGATCGGGGAATTGTCGTAGCAGCATATCCATCTCCTTGTTTTTTTCAAAATAAATTTTTGCGAATGTCTCAATTTAAATTATAAAAAATTCAAATTCTTATGACAAAGAAAAAAGTTAAAATTCAAGGCGCACAAATTCTTTGGAATGAGGCGTAGCTTGCCTACTCCGCAATGACAAAGAATGAAGTGCAACGCAGAATTTGGACGTTTTGCGAAGTCATAAGTCAAAAAAAAAGACCGGGGAAGTACCCACGGTCTTTGTGTCTAAACAAAAAAACCGCAGGATTGAGGCTGCCCGCGGTCTTAAATATGATTATATTTTTAGGTACAGGAATCTATCCGTCAGCAAGCCTATTTATGTCAGCCTGCCACCACCAAAAGATATTTTCTGAAATTGTATTTTGTTTTAATTTATTATTCATTATAAT
>JAGGYV010000249.1 GCA_021162325.1 Desulfobacteraceae bacterium
CGCAGCGCAGATATTTCAGCTTTTACAGTCTGTTCATGAAAGAGGGGCAACGGTTATTATCGCCACCCATGATCAGCAGATGATCAATAATCATAATGGCCGGGTCGTCCGGTTGGTGAAGGGCCGGATGGCTCAGGATAATCAGGCAGGAATAAAAAATTTATGTTGATAGTTGCTGCTAAGCGTGCGTTGACGGATATTGTGAATAATAAGTTTCTTCACATGGTCAGCATCGTGACCATCGCCTTATCCGTATTTATTGTTAGTGCATTTTCTCTTTTTTTCAATAATGCCACGGATTTTCTGGACGCCTGGCGAAAAGGCGTGCGCATTATCGCTTACATGAGTGACAATGTGCCTGACTCCCAGCGAATCGAATTGATGGAAACAATACGAAACTTAAGCGGTGTGGCAGCGATTGAATTTATTTCCAAAGACGATGCATACAATGATTTAAAACGTAAGATCGATCAGCAGTCCTCTCTTCTTGACGGCCTTGATAAAAATCCATTGCCGGATTCTTTGGAAATCATTTTGGCGGATTCTTGCCGCCGACTTGAAGATATTGAAGAACTGTCACAAAATATTGGCGGGCTGCCGCATGTTGCAGATGTCGAATACGCCCAGAAGTGGCTTTATCGATTTAACGGGATCTATAATCTTTTTAAAGTGACCGGTCTGGTGCTGGTGAGCATTTTTTTTATTGCCACGCTTTTGATTATAGTCAATACCATTCGGCTGGTTATGTATACCCGGCGGGAAGAAATTGAAATTATACGAATTATCGGTGCGGATGAGGCGTTTATTAAATACCCGCTTTTTTTTGAAGCCCTGGCACAAGGTTTTTTAGGCGGGGTTGCCGGGTTGTTGATGCTTTATCTGGCGTTTATTCTAACCGTGCCGAATTTGGCACAGGATACGGTTTTTTCTTTTTTTGAAATACGATTTATTCCGATAAAATTTTCTTTGACCATTGTTTTTTGCAGTATGATGATTGGATGGGTGGGGTGCTTTTTTTCGATCAGAAAATTTTTAAAACTTTAATTTTTTTCGGATGCCTGTTTGTATGCCCGTCATTGGCAGAACCGGGATGGTGCACTGAAACGCGTGAAACCGGGGTCGTTATGGTGGACCATCTGAACATGCGGCTTGATGCGGGGATGGGATATCCTGTGATTAAAGTGCTGGAAAAAAATACCCAGGTCCGGGTGTTGTCGCATGTCAACGGCTGGCTTCAGGTGCTTCACGATTCGGACGTGGGGTATATCTCCGGCCGAAATAATTATATAAAATTATATACTATCCATTCCGTCAGTGATGGCAGGCAAACGGATTTGGATATCGCCACCGTTAAAGCAGGTGATATTAAACAAAAAATAAAGCAGCAGACCGCGGAAGTCTCCAAGTACAATTATCAGGAAAAAAAAATTATTGATCAGCTGCACAAAACAGACCGGGCTCTCAACAAAGTCAGGCAGCAGGCGGCGGTTATCGCCGTCGAACTGGCAGATGCAGTCACTAATATTTCAAAGATGCAAAAAAAAGTGGATCACGCCCAGACTGCCATTGACAGGAATAGTGAATATGCTGTTAATCGTTTGGTTTCGCTTTATAAATTAAATAACCTGGGTGAAGTGAATCTGCTGGCGTCAGCGACATCACTTCATGACCTGATGCAGCGCAGATCAGCGATTGAGAAAATACTCCAGTATGATCATCGGGTGATCAGCGATCTGGCAGAGAAAAAAATATATCTTTATCGGTTGGTCGATCAACTGACTTCACAGAGAAATAAAAAGGAAATATTGAATAAAGAATACCAGGCAGCCGTTGCAAACCGGAAAAAAGAGAAAAAACAGCGTCAGCATCTCCTGGTTGAAATTAAACAGAAAAAAACAAATCGTCTGGCAACGATAAAATATTTGAAAAGGGCTTCAATCAAACTGGATAAAACAATTAATGCCCTGCGTCATGAAAACGCTTCTGAGCAGGAAAATATTAACGATTTTTCCGCTTATCAGGGCTTGCTAAAAATGCCGGTTAACGGTAAAGTTATTTCAAAATATGGAAAATATGTAGAGGCGCATTCGGGGGCGTCTAATTTTCGAAACGGCATTGAAATTCGATCCCGGCAGGGCGCCCCGATACGGGCTATCTTTTCAGGACAAACGATATATTCAAGCTGGTTAAAAGGGTATGGCAATGTAATTATTATTGCGCATGGAAAAAATTTTCATACGGTGTATGCGCACGCCGAAGAACTTTTCAGGTCAAAAGGCGAACGGGTGGAAACCGGAGAAGTCATTGCGACTGTGGGTGATACCGGCTCAATGAACGGGCCGTCTCTTTATTTTGAAATCCGCCATCAGGGAAATCCGATTGACCCGCTTGAATGGATAAATAAAAGTTAAAAGGAGATCCTTATGATCCAGAAACAGAAGCAGTTGCTGAAAAGTGGGCTGTTTATCGTTCTCATCGCTTTAATGGTCGTATCTGCAACGGTTGTGTACGGAGATTTAGTTGAGCAAGATGTCGAGACATATGAAGGGCTTAAACTTTTTTCTGATGTGCTCGTAGAAATTGAAAATAATTATGTGGAACCGGTGGAACCCAAGGAGCTGATCGAAAAGGCAATTCAGGGCATGGTGCATAGTCTGGATCCCCATTCGTCTTTTTTACCGCCGGAAGCATTTGAGGATCTTCAGTCAGAAACCAAGGGGGAATTCGGCGGCATTGGTATTGTCATTACCATGCGTGACGGTCGCGTGACGGTCATTTCCCCGATTGAAGGAACGCCGGCTTATAAAGCCGGCGTCCAGGCACAGGATATTATCGTAAAGGTCGAAGGTGAGCAGACAAAGGGCATGATGCTCTGGGAAGCCGTCAAAAAAATGCGGGGGGAGCCGGGAACACCTGTTGAAATAAGTGTTTATAGAAAAGGTGAGTCAGAGATTCTGGACTTAAATCTGGTCCGTGCGGTTATTCCCATGGATAGTGTTCGTTCCTTGACCATAAAACCCGGGTATGGATATATATGGGTTACCAATTTCAGGGAAAACACAACCGATGAAGTCAAAAAAGCTTTAAAAGAATTGAAAAGTGGGCCCTCGCCATTAAACGGCCTGATTTTGGATTTACGGGATAATCCCGGCGGTTTACTGGATCAGGCGGTTAAAGTATCGGATATTTTTCTTGAAACGGGAATAATCGTGAGTATCAAGGGCCGGGAAGGCAAGGACGGTGAGGAATACACGGCCCATCAGAATAGCGGGGCCAATGATTACCCAATTGTTCTTCTTATTAATGGGGGGAGTGCCAGTGCTTCGGAAATTGTTGCCGGTGCGTTGCAGGACAACCATCGGGCGCTGGTTCTCGGGACAACATCATTCGGTAAGGGGTCCGTTCAGACAGTCCGGCCGATGCGTGACGGTTATGCGTTAAAATATACCATTGCCAGATATTATACTCCCAGCGGCAAATCTATCCAGGCCGAGGGTATTTTACCGGATTTGGTGGTCAAGCGGCGGGTTCTTGATGAGACTGCCGATGATGGATTTGATTCCAACCTGATCAAGGAAGGTGATTTGAAGAATCATTTAACAACCGGTGAAATGGATGAAGAGATAGACGCCATTGAGGAAAAAATTGACGATATCAAAGACAGAGACAAAGACAAAGACAAAGATAAAGATAAAGATAAAGACGATGTTGAAGAAGACAGTGACGAGGGTTTGACGGAATTTGAAAAGATTATGCGCCTGCGTGATGCGGTTTATGAGCATAGTTCCACAGATCCCAATGCATTGCTTTTAGATTCTCAGGTCAATCGGGCGTATGAAATCCTTAAAGGATATGAAATTTTTAAGGGCTTGTCTCAGAAATAAAATAGATTGAATCTATTCAGATTTAAAAAAAATTGAATAGGTCATTGGATTTCAGATAATAAAGGGCGCAATGGATGATAAATTGCGCCCTTTATTTACCGGTTATATTTTTCTTATATAAAAGGGGCCAGATGGTAACGAAAAAAATAACACCGCCCAAAAAGAAAGCAGCGCCAAAGAAAGGGGCGGCTGTTTCAAAAAAAACAGCATCTCCCAAAAAAGCGCCGCCACGGAAAAAATCAGCGCCGCCTAAAAAGAAAGCAGCTTTGCGGGGCAAGAAACAAGGGCAACCACCACGAAGCTTGGGGGATAAAATTGTCACCATTATGACCACATCGTTTTTTGTGGTATTTGCTTTGTTTGTGGCATACGTTCTGCTGCATCCGCAAAATTCTGAAAGGGTCCCGAAGACCGAACCGGTTCCGGTGAAAGAAGCACTTCCCCTTAAAGCTAAAAAGGTGGTTCCTCTTAAAATAGCCA
>JAGGYV010000030.1 GCA_021162325.1 Desulfobacteraceae bacterium
ATTCTAAATGGCTCAAATCCCTATTGAAATAAAGGATAAGATTGATAAATATTTAGACTTGCTAAAGAAGAATCAAGTACCCATTACAGAGGCAGTTCTTTTTGGAAGTTACGCCCGAGGAACCCAGAAAGAATGGAGTGACATTGACATCGCCCTTGTATCGACAATATTTAAAGGCAATCGGATAGAAGATAAGGATAAGATTCGGCATATTACGCTTTCCGTGAGCAGCGAAATTGAAGTAATCCCTTTTTCTCTGAAAGATTTTAATCAAAAGAACCCCTTGGCAAGAGAAATTATTGAAACGGGAATAAGGCTTTTATAGAAAATCGGATTATGTCTGTAAATTCGAAAATGAAGTAATGTTTTGCGTTAATGTCCACTAAGCTGTGACCGGGTTCCGTGGAAGCGGCGTATTTGATTCTTTTATAAACGCAGATTTTTAACCATTCTTTTGCTTGTTGTGTGGGGTATCCGCAGTCGGATGCCAGTGAACTTAAATCGAGAAGCTGTCCGATACGCCCGGCACATGATCCCCTGAATCGCCTGCCTGAAGGTTTCAATGTCTCCGATGTCTATCAAACCCCGTACATTCCTTCCTATGTATGTCTGAGTATAGTTCTTCTGCCAGTCTCGATCGTCCCGCTTTTGTCATGGATTCGAGGGTAAAACCCTGAGAATAAGAAATCGAATACATTTTCCATTTTTTCGTCAACGGAAAGTGCAATTTAATCCGGGCATGGGAATGGGGAAACTCTGCAAATCTTTGATTCTGCCGGTTGCGTATAATAAAGATGTGGGAAAATAGAATTTCGTTATATTGACACGAACGCAATCCTGTATTATTTATTTTCTTCAGGCAAAAATAAATACGGAATTGATAAAGATATGGGCGAAATTCATTCACACGAACAGCAGCAATTTAAAAAACTTTTCAGGCAGGAGAAAATTGACCGGCTTGAAGACCGGTTTAAGGTGCTGGAAGCGTTTTTGCAAACTGAACTGCATGTGACCGTTAATTCTTTATGGCTTATTTTAAAAGATAAGAAGATTAATTTATATAGTGAATTTATTGAAGAGACCCTTGAACTCATGTGCCGGTTCGGGTTTGCACAGAAAAATCGGTTTGAAAATGGGTTGGTTCACTATGAACACCGGCATCTGGGGCATCACCATGACCACATGATTTGTACCAAATGCGGCAAGATAATTGAATTTAAAAACGATCAACTTGAACAGCTCCAGTCCCAGGTGGTATCTGGCTTTGGGTTTTACATGCTGCAGCATAAGATGGAGATTTACGGGATTTGTGCGGATTGTTTAAACTCACGGGAACAGTCGATGCCGTTAATGTTGGCCAGGCAGGGAGAGCGGGTCATTATAAAAGATCTGGTTGGCGGAAATAAAGCCCGGTTGCGTCTGTTAAGCATGGGGCTGCGGATTGGTGACGAGCTTGAGGTGATCACCAATAATGGTCAGGGGCAACTGGTGATAGCGGTGGATTTTCAGCGTTATGTGCTGGGGCGGGGCATGTCCCAGAAAGTGATTGTGGGGCCGAAAGGGTAAGAGGTAAAGGGAAAATATGCGCTTGAATGAGATGAGAGAAGGTCAGCACGGGCGAATTCTAAGAATCGGCGGTGAAACCCGGCTGCGGCGGCGAATACTTGAAATGGGGCTGACAAAAGGCTCCGATATATATATTGAAAAATATGCGCCTTTAAAAGATCCTCTGGAGTTGAGTGTAAGAGGGTGTCATGTGTCATTAAGGGTTAAGGAAGCGGCAGAAATTGATGTTGAGGCATTAACAGATTATTGAAAAACTATTGCGCTTGGCCATACGGCGTTAAAATTCGGCTCAAAATGCTCATTTATAGGCATAAACTCCGCTATTTCGCCGAATTCTGCCTTGCCAATTTTAGCTTTGGCCTGCGCTTATGACGTTTTTCAATAACTTGCAAAAATAAACCAGAGTAAAAAAATGGAAAAACGTCAGTTAAGAATCGCCCTTGCGGGTAATCCGAATTCCGGTAAAACAACTATTTTCAATAATCTGACCGGTACCCGGCAGAAGGTTGGAAACTGGCCCGGTGTAACGGTTGAGAAAAAAGAAGGCGATATTCATAAGTTCGGCCGTGACATGAGAATTATTGATTTGCCCGGCACCTACAGTTTGACCCCTTTTTCCATTGAAGAAATTGTGGCCAGGGATTTTATTTTAGATGAAAATCCGGATGTGGTCATTGATATCATTGATGCGTCAAACCTGGAACGTAATTTGTACCTGGCCAATCAACTCCGTGAACTGGACTGCAAAGTGATTTTTGCCTTAAATATGGCCGATGTCGCCAAGTCGCGCGGGTTTAAAATTGACGCAAAAAAATTATCCGAACTTCTCGGCGTTCCGGTGATTTTTACGGTGGGAAACAGAAATGAAGGATTGGATGACCTGCTGAAAGCCGCGATAGCACTTGCCGAATCCCCCCTTGAAATACCGGAAGAACGAAGGGTCCGGTACAGCAATGATATAGAATCCGCGATTGGCGAATTAAGGGATTTTATTAAACTCCGGGTGGACGCAACCTTTTCATACAATCTCCGGTGGACAGCCGTCAAACTGCTTGAAGATGATAAAATTATTAAAGACAGAATCCGTGAGCAAGTAACGGCTGAAAGCGAAAGCATTCTGACAAAAGCGGAAAAACTCCGGGGGAAACTGGGCAACCGCCTGGACGATGATCCGGAAATCGTCATGACAGATGACCGTTACGGGTTTATCGCCGGCACCATTAAGGAAGTGTTGTCCACCTCCACCCTTCAGCGGGTGGATATATCCCGTAATATTGATCTGGTTTTGACCAACCGGTTTCTGGGTTTTCCGATTTTTATTTTCTTTATATGGGCAATGTTTCAGACCACGTTTACCCTAGGTGCCTACCCCATGGAATGGATTGATGCAGGCGTCGGGGGGTTTTCTACATTTTTTGAACATGTACTTCCGGACAGTCTGTTAAAAGATCTGATTGTGGATGGTATTATTGCAGGCGTCGGGAGTGTCATCATATTTTTGCCGAATATTTTACTGCTGTTTTTCTGTATCGCATTGTTTGAAGATACCGGGTACATGGCCCGGGCAGCCTTCCTGATGGACAAAATTATGCATCTGATCGGGTTGCACGGAAAATCGTTTATCCCCATGCTGATGGGATTCGGGTGCAGTGTGCCGGCAATTATTGCGACCCGGTCTTTGGAGAGCAGAAAAGATCGCATTTTAACCATTCTCATCACACCGTTTATGTCCTGCTCGGCAAAGCTTCCGGTGTATATTGCCCTGGCCGGCACTTTTTTTGCCGCCCATGCCGGTACGGTCATTTTTATTATTTATCTTTTTGGTATTTTTGTGGCAATCGTCACCGGTCGGCTGTTTCGAACGGCGTTGCTGAGAGGTGAAGATGCGCCGTTTGTGATGGAATTGCCGCCTTACCGGGTTCCTATGATGAAAAATCTTTTGATTCATATGTGGGACCGCAGCAAAATGTTTTTAAAAAAAATGGGCGGCATCATACTGGCCGGTTCCATCGTCATATGGGTATTGTCGAGTTTTCCTCAAAACATTCAATATTCCAAAGATTATGATGCACAGATTGCAATGGTGAATCAATCCTATGAACAGGTCATGCCCGGCAACGAGGACGATGAAAACAGTCTCCGGCAGCAGAAAGACGCTCAGATCCATGAAATTTCCATTGCAAAAAAAGCGGAAAGGGCTGAGAAATCCTATATCGGCAGAATCGGAAAAGCAATTGAACCGGTTTTTCAACCCATCGGAATTGACTGGCGGGGCAGTGTTGCGCTGCTGACCGGTTTTGTGGCAAAGGAAATTGTCATCAGTACCATGGGTGTTTTATATGCCGCAGAAGGCGATGGGGAGTCCGATGCATTGAGCAATGCGCTTTTAAAATCCGGGATGACACCCCTGTCCGCACTCTCAATGATGATTTTTGTCCTTCTGTATATTCCCTGCCTGGCAACGATTGGCGCCATCACCCGTGAAACCGGCTCTGTAAAATGGACATTATTCAACATTGCGTTTACTACCGGCGTGGCATGGGGCATGTCGTTTATTGTGTATCAGGGGGGTCGCCTCCTGGGCTTTTAGCACAAGTTTGATTTGCCCATTTGCTGTGTTATAAGCGGTTCGCGGTAGCACAGGGGGGCCGCCTCCTGGGCTTTTAATTCAAGAGCCTGAGCGGTACATTAACTGCGTTATTCAGCCATTGAAGTAACATATTACGTCTTCAAGCTGAAAAGCCTTGTTACTACACCGCTCAGGCCCTTGAATAATTATGTGAAAATACCTGATTTGCTGGGTTTAAGCGGTTCACGGTAGCGCACTGCCGCTTCACCATTCAACGTGCTGATTTTTTTACTCGAATCTTTTTAATTCTATAAAAACACAAAAATCAGAGATAAGAAACTAAGTGGGATAGGAGTATATTCATTTAGCCAGATGATAAAATGCGCCAAATGTCACATATCAGTCAAATCATATTTTACGTATTGCCCGAATTGCGGCGCAAGGCTCCGGGCTGGTGATTATTATAAAATTCTGATTTTATGTTTAATAATACCAATCCTGGTTTTATTTACCGTTGCGTTTATAGCTTTTTTCAAACCCGGCTTCCACACTGTTAAGACCCCGAATTTTGATAAACGCCTCAATTCTGCAAATCAACAATCAACAAAAGCCTTTGATTTTTCCCGGGTGCTATTCCCCTCCCCACAACCGAATTCTCCGACCGTTGCCTTATCCGTTGGTACCGTGGTCATCTATGATATTTCCGGGAATCAGATTTCCCGGTTACCGGCGGCGGTTTCGGAAAGCGGATGGGTCGCAATCCCTGCCCAACTTTGTGTCGGGGGGTACAGCTGGTATTTTTATTCCGTTAAAGGAGATGAACTGGAAATTTTTGGTGGAATTTTAGGGGATCATGATGATATCGGTATCTGGCAATTTAAAAATATTAATCAGATATCCAGCTCATTGCTATCGCCTGCAAAACCGGACCGTTCGATGACCTGGATGTCTATTGTTTCAGAAAAAAGCGCTGAATTGACTGGCGTGTCGATTCTTTCCGAGCAGCAGAATTGTTATCATATTCTTCTGGCTGACGCCATGGATGAGCCGGGTGTTTTAATTCAGGATCAAAAAATTGTGGGCTGGTCATTCGGCGATGTAATCGGCGGCGGGTATCTCTGGAAAGGGTCGGATGAATCAAACCTGGTGGTTGAATTGAGTGTTTCTGATTTTTATCGCCTGACATTTGAAAACAGTCGTGAAGAACAGTTTATCATCGCGTATTCACAAAAGGATATAAGTCCTGCTAATCAGTTGGAAATATTTGCAAACGGATTTCGTTTAGAGCCGATGTTGTTTGATGACAAAACGCCGGCTCATTTGAAAACCAAGGCCGTGATTGCAAGAATGCGTTTCCTTATTTCGCAAATAATTGAAGAAGGAAATTTTTATGGCATTGTATCTGTTTTTGACAGCAAGGTGTTGTCTGCGGCCGGGGATGTATCCTTTTTGATTGAGGTACTGACGTTGGGTAATCAAATCAACGGCCCGGCGTTTTCCATTGATGTCATTGAGAACGTGCTTGTCGGGTCAGGGAATTTTAATGAAAGTCAGGCGTATCAAATCCGACAGTTCAGCAAAGGGTTATATCGAAAATGGCTGACACGCCTGATGAACGAGGGAGCGTATTCAAGCGGCATGGAGGCTTATCAGCAGGCAGCAAATTCTTTTATTGATGACCCTGAAATTTACTTGTTGGGCGTTAAGCTGGCACTGGTTTTCAATGATTGGGAGATGGCAGAAGAAATACTTAATTCTCATCGATTCCCGGTTGACCTAACAGCTCAGGTGAGAATTCTGAAAGGACAAATAGCCGAATTAAAATTTCAGGAAAATAAAATTGTGGTCCGGTTCTCTCCGGGCGCCGGGCGGATACCGGTGACCGGCGTGTTAAATAATCGTTTGCGCCAGGACTTTGTCGTCGACACAGGCGCTTCAGTGGTTACTATTCCATGGGGTGCTGCCAGAAAACTGGGTATTGAAATAGACGATACAACCCCGCTGCGAAAATTGACAACTGCCGGCGGCATGATTGAGGCGCCGCAGGTTAATCTTGACTCGATTCAACTCGATGGATGGACGGAATATAATATTACGGCATATGTTCTTGACATGCCGGATCAATCCGGTTTCGGTCTTTTGGGCCTGAATTATTTAAATCGTTTCCGGATGGATTTGAATACGAAGTCCGGGGTGCTTACGCTGGCACCGAGATAATTTGTTTCATACGAATCATGACGGCTTCGTAAAAAGCTTTTCATGGTGACGCATCACCACTGTATTAAAAAAATAACTTGTTTATCATTTCAGACATTTATAGATGAATCAAAGGCCGTTGAATTTTA
>JAGGYV010000258.1 GCA_021162325.1 Desulfobacteraceae bacterium
GGATCGCGCCTTGATTATTAATATTATATAAAAAGATTGTGGACCTGTATCGGTTTTTTTGAGAGGGGGCTTAAAAATTATATACTTGTATGTTTAATCCCAAATGATGTGAATTTTGTTAAAAGTGCGTGGTGTGTAAAATACACCCTACAGGGGAATTGTTAAGATCCGCGACGGCGAGTTCGTCTTCATTCTTATGGATTGAATTGATCTGGCATGCGTCATTTTTCGGATAAGAAATCCAGCTTAGGTACGGGCTTTTCTTTCAGCCTTCTACCTTCAACCTAAGCCCCTTCTTTATCCTTTCCACTCCGCCTCTTCCTCAAAAAAATGATTCACAGCAGCCTCGTATTGTTCGGGTGTACGGGCTTTTTTGATTTTTTTTAAGGTTTTTTTGTTTTCCTTAAATGCCAGTGTAAAACTCATCATCAGTCCTTTCATACGGTCAATGGTATGGGAGGGTCCGAACAAAACCCGGGTGTACTGATCATAGAGGTCATCATGAAAGGCTTTCATTTTTTCAACTTTGTGTGCAGGTTTAGTGATATCTTTTCCGGTTTTAATGACCATGGGTAAATAGGGGTCCACCAGGGCCCACCGGCCGATCATCCATCGGTTAATATCTATAAATCGTTTGGATAATCGTTTAAAGTCTTCAGTTGACCGGATATCCCCGTTATATACCACGGGATGCTTACACATGGATAAAGCGGTTTCAAATGCGTCGATGTCCGGAATCCCTTCATACATCTGTTTCCCTGTTCTGGCATGGATGATGATTTCTTCAATGGGGTACTCGTTGAAAACCGGTATCAGTTTAAAGAGTTCATCTTTATCTTCCCGGCCCAGGCGGGTTTTGATGGTCAGTCGACCTGAAAGTTTTGGGATGGCATCGTCTAAGAATTGTCTGATTTTATCCGTGTGCGGCAGCAGGCCGGACCCTCGCTGTTTTTTGGCTACCTGGGGGTACGGGCATCCGAGATTCCAGTTGATGGTATTATACCCCATATCTGTCAGAACGTTTGCCAGACGGAAAAAACCTTCAGCGGATTTGCTTAAAATCTGGGGGATGACCGGCATGCCGGTGTTGTTTTCCGGCAGCAGGACTCGTACATATTTTGGAGTGATCTTGTTGGTGCCGATGCAGTTGATAAAAGGCGCCACTGCCAGGTCATACCCGTCAAAATGATTGGCAAATGTGTTCCGAAATATGTGATCTGTCCCGCCCCGGATGGGCCCCATATAAAGAATGGTGGGATTTGGGTTTGATAATGATTGGGTCATTTTTTTTGGGTTCTGGGGACATTTTACTTATCTTTCTTTTTAGGGCCCGGTTTTTTCGGTCTCAGGCTTCGATTCAAAATATGTTCCAATCTTTTAATAAACCTATCCGCCCCCAGCGGCCGACCGGTTCGTTCATGTTTCCGTAAAAGCGCAATCTCTGTTTCCGGCAACTCTTGCGTTAAAAATTTGCGCCAGCTTTTATTAACAAGTTTGCTTAACGGCTTTGTTTTTACAAGAAGATCGTCTTTGCCTTTCATATGCGGTTCAGCACTGCTCCAAAGCCACTCTTCCGGCTTTTTGACCAAACCGGCTCGTACCGGATTCAATTCAATATATCTCGTACAGGCCAGTAGATAACGCTCATCCATAATAAATGATGAAAACCTGCCTTGCCATAAATGACCGCGCCATCCTTCACGGAAATTAATTCGCCTTGTGTATCGCCTGTGTGCTTCACCGATAGCAAAGTTCAATCCGTCTTTGGTTTTCGGAATTGCGATCAGGTGGATATGGTTGGGCATCAGGCAATACGCCCAGATATCCACATGATACTTCCCACACCATTCAGCCATTAATTCCAGGTAAGAATGGTAATCGGTATCATTGAAAAATGTCTGCTGACGCCGGTTCCCCCGCTGGATCACATGATGCGGAATACCCGGCGCGACTGCTCTTGCCATGCGTGCCATGGTTTATTAATCGCAGATATACCGGATACTGTCAAGAATTAAGTAAGGTGTCCCCAGATTTCCATGTTCTACTTTTTTCAATAATCAGTGGAGATAAATATTCATGCATGTGATAAGCCCTTTCAACGTGATTCGACATTTTTTTCTGTGGAATTCAGTGGGCACCTTACTTAATTCTGCTTGAGTCACATAAGAGGATTTTTCCCATTGGTTTAGGCATGTTGTAATGTGTCACAAAAAGTATTGTTGCTATGAGGATTACATGACCGCTATCAATGGGCGTACTTCACGCGATATCTGCTTGAAGAGAGCATCTTCAGCAACATCCATGTCGTACCGGCTTTGCAGGTTTATCCAATAGCGGGGGGTTTGGTTAAAAAACCGCCCTAACCGCAAAGCGAGCTCTGCCGTTACCGGACGCCTGCCATGAATAACGTGATTGATCCGCATAGCAGGCACGCCCAAGTCCTGCGCAAGACGATATTGTGATATATTTAATTCGTCGAGCAACTCTTTCAGGTACACCCCGGGGTGTACCGGTGCAATTCGATGTTTTGTCATATTTGCCTCCTCAATGATAATCGATTATTTCGACCTTTTCCGCGTTGCCGCTGCGCCATTCAAAACAAATACGCCACCGGTCGTTGATTCGGATGCTGTATTGTCCCTTGCGGTCCCCCTTCAACGCCTCAAGTCGGTTTGAATGCGGCAGACGTAAATCTTCAAGATTAATTGCCGCATCAATCGCATTAAGCTTCATAAATGCGCGATCTTGAATATTCCGTGGAAATTTCCTGGAAAACTCCCGATGAAATATCTTTTCAGTTTCACGGCAACGGAACGATTTGATCATGAAAGAATAATAAACATTTTGTTTATTATCGTCAAGGAAAAAGAAATTTATGTTAATATCTGACTTAACAAATTTTGAACCCCTGATAAATGTCTATAGGTCAAATTTTGAACCTTGACAATTGAGTCTTATGCCTTCAACGATGGGACTTCATGCCAATCACAAAATCAATTCAACCCCTCCAACCCCAGGCTTCTTTGTTCAAACGCGGGCCAGTGGGAAAAGGCCCATTTGGATGTTTCAAATCTTTTCATAGATATCTTTTAAAAATAAAATGGGTAAATTTTCAAAGAGTGTAATTTCCATAGGCAACATGTTTGTGTTGACTTTTCTTTCGTTTTTTTAACCATTAGAAGTCCTTTTTATTTAATATTATCAAAGAAATAAATGAACCAACCCCGACATTCAATGGAAGAAAGCTATCACATCATATTGGACAGCATTGAGGAAGGCGTCTTTACTGTCAATTTGGACTGGTGCATTACTTCGTTTAACAGGGCCGCAGAAAAAATTACCGGGGTATCTAGGGAAAATGCCATCGGCCGGTCATGTTCAGAGGTCTTTAGTACCGATGTATGTAATAAGAAAAATTGTATTCTCCGCAGGGTTTTAGATACTGATATTCCGATTATGAATATGTTGGTCTGCATGAACCGTTCAGATGGGAAACGTATCCCTATCAATGTCAATGCCACGATATTAAGTAACTTTTCAATAACCTCTGGCAAAATAATAATTTTTTAAATTTTTTTTGATTTATTTGTAGACACAGGAGTTTTTTATGACATTGTCTTTTCTATGAGCTTGTTCAACAAAAAAATTCCGGATTTACCTGAGATCCCTGAAGAGGAACAAAATCCTTTACTCAAAAAAATATTGGAGATTTGTTCTTTTCAAAAAGAACAACTTTCGTTACAAAATGAGACCATTCAAGCCCTCAAGGATGAGATCTCAAGATTAAAAGGGGAAAAACCCAAACCTGACGGCTTCGTAAAAAGTCCAAATTCTGTGTTGCGCTGCATTCTTCGTTTCTTCAAAGTACACTAAGTACGAATCATCACTCAGAATTTGCGCGCCTTGAATTTGAACTTTTATACTTTGCCGTCGGAATCTGACTTTTTACGAGACTATCAAACCTGATATTAAACCCTCAAAACTTGAAAAAGGTTCCGGTAAAAACAGCGGCAATAGTGATAACGATAAAAAATCAAAAAAAAGGCCGGGATCAAAAAAAAGGAAAAAAATCGTCACCTCGAAATTCACGAAACCATTCCCGTTCAGCGAGGAAGCCTTTGAATATATGCAGGCTCAAAAGCTGCCCCAAAGGGTCATTTTGCCCCTGAGCGAGCTTAAAACAAAGAAAATCCCGATCCAACTTTTAAAAAAGAGCTTGAGGAACAATTTGATCAACTGTTTACAACCCGGACATGCTTTGCCGGTTTAAACTTGCGCTTGACAGAATATATAAAAATAAATCCGAGCTTCTACTGGTCTTGCAACGTCCTGAAATACCCCTGCACAACAATTTAAGCGAAAATGACATCCGGGGATATGTCAAAAAAAAGAAAATCAGCAGGGGAACCCGAAACGAGAACGGTCGCAGATGCCGAGATACCTTTTCAAGCCTCAAGAAAACCTGTCGTAAACTGGGAATATCCTTTTGGGATTATCTCAAAGATCGGCTCTCCGGCAACAACTCCATCCCTTTGCTAAGCGATTGTATTCGCCATAGAGCTAAGGCTTCAGCCGGTTAACCGATATTATGCGTTATTGTGGACGTAATTTTACCACTGCCGAATTAGCAGACATTCAACGTCTGATTGCAGCCAATCCCGAAGATAGCCGCGCGGCTTTGTCCCGGCGCGTTTGCGAAC
>JAGGYV010000058.1 GCA_021162325.1 Desulfobacteraceae bacterium
CTGGAATTTTTTTCGTCTTCAAGGCGCTTTGCCGAGAGCATAGCTGGCTATTTGACCGACAAAGCAACACAGAAGACGGGAAAAATAATAAGCCAAAACGTCGAGTTATTTATTCCCGAGCCCTTAGGCAGGGGCCGAATAAACGCCGATGAATCCTAAACCAATAAGTGTGTATGGTTTGATGTTACCATATAATTAAGGATGACAAGATGATGCTTTTTACGAAGCCATCATAATTTGACGTGTGATCTGGGGTCGTTCCGGCTAAGGACTTTTCTCAACCTTCGCGATGTATACTCCATTCTCCGCTGTTTTGCCCTGAATTGGATTTTCAAACTCGACGACATGTCCATCAACCTGATCAAACACACTGGACAGAATGGACAGAAATCCCTTGTCAGGGACGTCATCAGACCACAATCCGAACACGCCCCCCGGCCTTAGAAATGCTCGCAGACGTTTCATTCCCTCCTCCGAATAAAGATCTGCGTGACCTGGATTAAGCAGGGCATCAGGTGTGTGATCAATATCAAGAAGTATGGCATCAAACAAGTGCCCCGGGTCATCCGGATCGAAACCATCTCTCCGCACGAGTGCAAAGAAGTCCTCATGGTAATAGCGGCATCGAACATCTTTCGAAAGCAATGCGCCGTTGGGAACAAGCTCACGTTGGTGCCAAGCAATCACTGGCGCCAGCGCCTCAACCACAATCATTCGCGCGACCTGGTTATATTTCAAAACGGCCGCTGCGGTGTAACCCAAGCCCAATCCTCCAACCACAACATCCCATTTTTCGCCTGCAAGCCCTGACAACCCGAGATCAACCAGCGCCACTTCGCCTTCATGAAACAAAGACGACATGAGAAATTCATCATTGAGTTTCACCTCGAATACCTCACGTCCGCCCATTTCCAACGCACACCGCCGCCGCAGAATCAATTCACCAAGAGCCGTCCGCTGGTAATCCAGTTCTTCAAAGTTAACACTCATGCCATCCTCCTCGTTATCAAGCATTTGATTGATGCTCACAACAGCCTTCGAGGGAGCAAGTCTATTTTGGACCCTTTAATTTATATCCACATAACGAAGAGCTGACCAGCGCCACCATATTACTACTTGAACCACCAGGCTTTTACGAAAAACCACGATTTTCTCAGCGTCTGGCCAATGACGGACGGGGTAAGAAATTTAACAAAAAGCAGCCGCTGGATTACATAGAATAATAATGATTAGCCTTCCATTTCTATGAAGACCTGAAGGCCTCCGCTACAGGGTTGGTACAGATATTCACATTTTTTGTACACACCTTGTCTTTGGCACTCACCGTGTAGCGGAAACCTTTAGGTTTCCATTTTTGGAGACCTGAAGGTCTCCGCCACATGGATTTCAGCAACGACCCGCGCATAACACCATGAAAATAAACAAAAAATTAAAATTTATGCTGATTGCCCTTCTCCCATTCCCCCCAGATTCAAACGGGTTTCCTTCATCAAGTCCCCGTCGGCCCGCCATACCCAGCAGGTATTTTCAAGAAATGCCAATGCCGGGCGGCCTGAACGCTTCGGTGCTGAAAAAATACGTTTTCTTAAAACGGTTATCCGTCAGCCGGCCTTCAACCACCACGGCATCTTTTTCATATTCATAGGTGGTTATCTGAACCTGCCGCCCATGTATCTTCCTGTTTTTGTCGATTGATATCATTTGATTTCCTTCCACCGAATTCAGCAGTGCCTGAACGGAAACTCACCATAATCAAAATATAAAAAAACTGAAATAAAAATAAAATTATCCTTACGGTTGACGATAAGGGAGGGGGTTTGATATAAACATCTGTACCAAATTTAATGGCTTTGCAAAAAGTCCAAATTTTTTCTTTGCCATCGGAATCCAACTTTTTACGAGTTTATCAAATTTAACGAACTGATAAAGGCTGCATAAACATGAAAATAGAATATTCTCCCATCGGCATCATCCGCACCCCTTTTACAAAACCCGAAGGCATGCCCATTCAACCAACCGGTGCGAAAGGCATTTCCGGAACCGTGACGATTTTTGAAGAATTCCGGACCGGCTTAAAAGATCTGGACGGCTTTTCACATATCATCCTTTTATATTATTTTCATCGCTCAAATGGCTATAAGCTGGAAATCGTCCCGTTTCTCGACGACAAACCCCATGGTGTTTTTTCAACACGTGCCCCCAAGCGTCCGAATGCCATTGGCCTGTCCGTCGTCAAGCTGAACAAAATAGAAAACGGTATTCTTGACATAGAAAATATTGATGTTCTTGACGAGACGCCCGTGCTGGATATTAAGCCCTATGTACCTGATTTCGATGAACAGACCAGCGTCCGCACCGGATGGATGCAGAATGTTCAAAAAAAAACAGTCGCTAAAAAAAAATCCGATATTCGGTTTAAATAAGACTAACTAAAATTTTTAACTTCGGAGGAGATCAACCAATGAAACGGTTTGCCGTCCTGTTTTTCTTTAGCGCTTTCTTTTTATCCGCCTGCGGTACCGCCCGATGGGTCCGCTCGCCTGTATTAAAAGAAAAAAATATTATCATCAGCATAGAACAACGGCAGGAGAATGGACAAATTGTCGCGCAAAAATACGATCACCCCTATACGGTTGACCTTCCGGATCTTGAGAAACTGCTGAAAGACGTAACGTACATTGAAGAATCCGGATTTATTGGAAAAGAAGAAGAAAAACAAGTTTTCCAGGCAATCGAAATTGACCGCCTGGCATCTGTCCTGGCCAACACCCTGACAAAAATCGACGCCAGTCAGCGCATCCGGTTTACGTCCTTTAACAAAGGCGAGGGGTGGCTATTTTCAAACCGCAGAAAAACAGAAGGGGTTATCTTTATTAAACACGATGGCCGTTTGAACATGGCATTCAGCCACATTAATTTCGACATAGACCCCAATGATGCGAATACGTTACCACCCGACTTTTCCCGACTCAATCCGTTAAAAATCACGACCTCGGACACCCCCCTCATCCCAGCGACACCCTATGCTGAGCTTCACCAATTTGAAGACGGAGAACCAGCGTCCATGTGGCTTATCGCAGACCTTGAGAAACTTGACAAAGCCACAGATATGATGCCGGTTACCCGTATCGAAGCAATCGACAAAGCGCCCCTTAAAACGCCTGCACCCGGCATCCTGACGGCACCGGCACTACCTTCTGTTAAACAAGCAGCAGATACCACAATTACAGAAACAATGAAAAAAACGCCTGTTCCGGCAGCAGGCAATGCACTTCAAAAAGACATTAAAGATAAACTGAAATATTTAAAAGAACTGCTTGACGAAGGACTGATCTCGGAAAAAGACTATAATATCAAAAAAACGGAACTGCTGAATAAAATCGATTAATTGCCTGCTACCGATTTCCTGATATGTACAAAACAAATCTTTTAACACAAACGAAAATTGCCGAGGATTCCGTCCGGGCGACCTGGATGGGCACGGCCGGATTGTATCTATCTGACGGGGAAACCGGCATCTATATTGATCCGTTTGTGAGTCGTTATGGTCTGTTCAAAGTGGGCGTGGGATTTTCATTAAAACCGCAGCATGAATTGATCAATAAATGGATTGCCATCACCGGCGGAGAAAAAGCGGCAGCTGTCCTGGTCAGCCATTCCCATTATGATCATGTGATGGATGTGCCCTGGTTTGCGAAAGCTTCCGGTGCGTTGATCGTTGGGTTTGAAGTAAAGACATTGCCAATCGGAGAGGCGATGGTTTTGTTTCCCTGACACAAAAGTAACAACTTTAAATCAGGTCTTGACCTGTCGCTTTGCCCCTCAATTTGTAATAAAAAATAAAATAACCAATGCAATTACCAAAGTTTACAATCCAGCTTCCCGAATGGGTGGCCGAATATATTGATCACGCACCAAAGATTTTTCCCGGCATTGAAGACCGCATGGACTTTGTCATTGAATTGTCCCGAAAAAACATTGACCACCAGACCGGCGGTCCGTTTGGCGCCGCTGTTTTTGATGCAGACGGGCGCCTGATTGCACCGGGGATCAACATGGTAACCACTGCCAACTGCTCTATTCTTCATGCGGAAATGGTAGCCATCGCTCTGGCGCAAAAAGTCCTCGGCCGGTTTGACATCAGCGACGGCGGAAAATTTGACTTTGCGCTGTTTGCCACCACCGAGCCCTGCGCCATGTGTTTCGGCGCCATCCCCTGGTCAGGCGTCCGTCGTCTGGTCTGCGGTGCGAGAAAAGAAGATGCTCAGGCAATCGGCTTTGATGAAGGCCCCAAACTTGAAAACTGGACAGCCGCACTGCTTGATCGGGGTATTGACGTGATCCAGGATGTACGCCGGGAAAGAGCAACCGCCGTGTTAAATGATTATGTAAAATACGGCGGCCGGATCTACAACCCGGGGGGAAAAATATAAATCAAGCGACAGTTTTCTGATGGAATCCGCTGGCCTTGCGCAAATTTTACGATATGGGCGAATAAAGTGTGATTTGGAATGGATACCCCGGACGCTATAGCCGTTTATCACCGAGGATTAATTGTTTAAACATTTTCGAGATCCAGCGGCCCGGAATGCCGAATGCCGCATACCCGATGGTTGCGATCATAATATAAATCAATGCCCTGGCACCGGCCCCCATCTCCGGGGTCACGGCAAGAGGCGTCAAAAACGCGGAAAAAATAATCCCGAACAGAATCCGCCAGGTATCGGGTGAAAACAGTATATAAAAAACAATGTAACTGGGTGTAACAGGTCTTTTTTCCACGGTGTCCCCTATATTTTTTTTAATACCCATCGAATAATAAAAGCACTCCACCCAAACCCTGTTGAGAAAAATAAAAAAGGAGATCCGACGTATGTCAAATCTCCTTTTTTTATCATTTTTCTTTTTATTGAAATAAAAAAATATTATTTTCTTCCGGCATATTCATTATACGCCATGGCGGTTGTTCGATAAACCAGATGGGCCAGTTTTGAGAACGGAAGAGAAATAAACAGGATAAAAACACACATCAAATGGATATAATAAATCAGATAGGTTAAAAAAGCCGCATCTGCCAGCCGGGTTAGCTCGGTCAACATACCGGTTACCCCCAACGCACACACCAGGCCAATTAAAAACCAGTCTTTATAGGTGCTCACCTGATCTTCCTGTTTCGCCTTTCGGCTTTTGAGCATCAGTAAACTACCGATAATCAACGCAATACCACTGACATTGGCGATTAATTTGATCGGCGACCATATCAATGCATCATAGGGGCCGTGAATCCCGATGCCGTACAGCACCAAAAAGAAAAAACCAGTGACAAATGCCAGACCGATAAACCCGAATAAAACCATCATATGGGGTGTGGCCCGTTCCGTATTTTCACCGCATTCTGAAAATTTTGAATGTTTTAAAATCGTCGGAATGGTTTTAATAAATGCTTGAAAAAATTCTTTGAACTCAATTTTCTGTTTATTGGTTTTTCCTTCACGTAATGCATTTTCATGAATATCTGCAAGAAACCGTTTAAGTCCCAGTGCAAACACGACAACGGTAAAAATGGATGCTGAAATAAAAATCAAATCCACCAGCCAGGTTGAAAAAAACATATGATGGGCGATATGCCCAATTTTATCATTTTCCTCAAAAACCCTTTGGGGACTGAAATTCAACCAATGAACACCGAATAGTTTAAAAATCATCCCGATGACCAGGAATAAAACCGCTGGAATTGCCGCCAGCACCGGAAGTTTTTTCGGGTCATTAACAATTTTCCCCAAAGCAGGGAATCCGGCATAATATGAAATCGCATACATTCGAATGGCGGCCAGCACATCTCCGGGTTTGGCCCCTCGCGGGCACAAGGTGGAGCAATCGCCGCAATTATGACACAGCCAAATATCCCCATTACCGACAAGTTTATCTTTTAACCCCCAGGAAGCGGCGATCATTTCTTTTCTGGGAAAAGGTTTTGTATCCGGCGATATCGGGCAGGCCACTGAACACGTTGCGCATTGAAAGCATTTTTTCAATGAACCTCCACCATATTCGCTGATCTCTTTTATAAAGCCGATATCTGGTTCGACCAGGTATTTATCTGCCATATTGGCACCTCCCATATTGGCATTTGTATATTAACGCCATTTATAAAATAACATTAAAATCCCTTAAACGGGTTCGGGCCAAGATCTTCAACCATTTCAACAAAATCATTAATGATCTTGGGGAGCTTGTCATAATCATCAATGGCCACTTCAAACTGCGCAACCCGCTCTTCTTCAAGCGCCAGACTTGACAATGCCTCACCGATTTTCTTCATCCGGATATCCGCCAGTTCACTGCCTTTAACAAAATGGCACTGGTAATCATCACCATGCTTGCATCCCAGCAGGAAAACACCGTCCATGCCCTGGGCCAGGGCATCCTTAATCCATATCACGTTGACCGAACCCAGGCAACGCACCGGAATCAGACGCACATCAGCGGAATAAGACAGATTGTTCAACCCCACGATATCCAGCGCCGGAAGGGCGTCATTTTCACAGACCAGGCCGAGAATCCGAAACGGCGGATCATCAAAATCATCTTCAGACGGTACCTGCACCGCTTTGACCATAGAGCCGATACTGTCAATATTATAATCGGCAAACCCGATAATACGTTCCGGACAGGCCCCCATACAGGTTCCACAGCGACGACATCTTGTGGGATTTAGTTTCGGGGTTCCTTTATCATCATCATCCAAAGCACCAAACGGACATTCTTCCGTACACCGTTTACACTGGGTGCATCTCTGGAAGAAAAAATCCGGAAACGTCATATCCCCTGATCTCGGATGAACCGAAACACCGCGATTGGCGGATTCAATACACTGGATTGCTTTTAATGCCGCACCGGTGGCGTCTTCTACGGATTCTTCAATCGTCATGCTCCGGCGAATGGCACCGGCCGCATAAACACCGGTCCGCTGGGTTTCATAGGGGAAACAGATGAAATTGGAATCCGCGTATCCGTCAAACAAATCATTATCGCGGAATCCCGGACCCTGGCGGTATGCCAGATTGATTACCGGGCTGTCCACGGTCACCGGAACCATACCGGTGGCAAGAACCACCATGTCAGCATTCACCTGAATATTTTCACCCAGGAGCGTATCACTGGCTTCAATAGCCAGTTTGCTTCCGTTTTTGGAAACACCGGTCACCTCGCCTTTGGTCAGGAAAATACCTAAGGTTTGCTGAATGCTCTTATAAAAATTCTCAGACAAGCCAGGAGTCCGCATATGCTGATAAAAAACATAGGCTTTTCCATCATCATAATCGTCACAAACATATTTTGCCTGTTTCAAGGCCACCAGGCTGGTGACCGCACCGGTATAGGCAAAATCAGAATCATCGCCCTTGCCGGGACTCTGGATAAATACGACGGATTTGGCTTCCTTGCCGTCAGACGGCCGGATGATCTTGCCTTTTGCCGCTATTTGCTCAAACTCATAGTTGGTTACCACATCCGGCACCTGACCCAGCCCGAGATAATCATACTCACCTTCTTCGGGCTGATACGGCCGCCAGCCGGCAGCTAAAATCACCGCGCCGAATTTTTCGCCGGTCGGGTCCAACTGAAGAATATCTTGCCTGCCTTCATTATATTCCAGATATTTGGCATGCTGGGCGTCGACATCCAGATCTTTTCCGTTTTCATCCACTTTCATGTCATCCGGCAACGGAAACGGCACGTCAAATTCGATCTTTTCACCCGGTGTCTTCATCGTGACCGTAAAATTCCCGGGTTCACCGGCAATACGGGCCACTTCTGTTTCCAGCTTAACCGTAATTCTGTCATCTGCTTCAACCGCTGCAATTTTATCAGCAACAACCGTCGGAATCAGATTTTCATAAGGGGCGGATATCGGCAACTGCTGACGCCAGTTAGCCACGTTACCGCCCAGGTGGGCCTGTTTTTCAACAATCGTCACGTCATAACCGGCTTTTGATGCATCCATCGCTGCGCTCATACCGGTAACCCCGCCACCGAGTACCAGGATTTTTCTGGTAAAATTTTCAAGCAGATACGGTTCCGGAAGGGTGACCTTCCCGACCCTTGCCATGCCCATTCGCAGGTAATCTTCCGCCATCATCTGGACCCGGTCAAACTTATCTCCTTCTTCTTTTTCTTCTTCGGTTAATGCCGGAAATTCCGCACGCGGATGGGACCACACCACGCCTTCACGGATATTGACCCGGTCCACAATACAACCGTCAAAATGGAACGCATCATAGTTGACCCGGCGGGAACATGCTGCAATCACCAGCGTATTCGTACCCTTCTCAGCAATATCATTTTTCAGAAGTTCAACACCTTCCTTACCGCATAAAAACGGATGGGATTGACAGGAAAACCCTTCCTCTTCAGCGACGTCACTGAGACTTTTGATATCAAGCGCATCTCCGATGCCGCAGCCTGTGCAGATATATACACCATATTTTTTATCCATGGTTACCTCCTCACCAGGGTTTGAATTGCCTTTAACGCCATACCGGTCGCATTCTGATTTGACGACACCACGTCAGCCGGCTTATTGGCACATCCTGCTGCGAACATACCACCTTGTTCAAAATCATTGATGATGAACCCGTCCTCCGTATATTTCAGTTCACCCGCCGGGAGTTTGGCATTGGCTGCTGTGGGCTGCATACCAGTGGCGAGCACAACCAAATCAACTGTTTGACGGACTTTTTCTCCGGTAACAGCATTTTCAGCCACCACCGTAATTTGATGATTATCCGCAGCCTGTGCTACTTCAGCAACTTTGCCCTTGATAAAAAAGACATTTTCATCTTCTTTGATCTTTTTGTAAAATTTTTCATACCGATAGCCCGGTGTCCGCATATCAATATAAAAAATATAAATTTTAGCTTCCGGATACCTTTCCCGAATATAGGTGGCATGCTTTAATGACGCCATGCAGCAGATGTATGAACAATACGGCAGATGGTTCTCGTCCCGGGAACCGGCACACTGAACAAATGCCACACTTTCCGGCGCCTTGTCATCCGACGGACGGATGATTTTCCCTTTGGTCGGACCATTCGGCGCGGCCAATCGTTCCAGCATCATATTGGTGATGATGTTCGGATACCGGCCAAAACCGAGATTATCGATTTTTGCTGCATCATAGGGTTCCCAGCCGGTTGCCCAGACAATGGCACCAACGCTCAGTTCAATGGTTTTGGCCTGCATTTCCAGATCAATTGCGTCATACTTGCAGGCTTTCTGACAGCGCCTGGCATCTTCCGTTCCGATGATCTGGGGGGAAAGCACATAACGCGCGGGAAACGCCATTTCATGGGGCAGATAAGCGCCTTTTGTTTTATTCATCCCAAAATTAAATTCATTGGGCAATTCCGCCTGGCAGGCATCTGCGCAATCACCGCAGCAGGTGCAATTTTCATTGACATATCTTGGATTCAACTTAATGGATACATTGTAACTGCCGGGCCCGCCACTGACTTTTTCAACTTCAGCCAGTGTCAATACCTTAATGTTCGGATTGTCTTTAATCCGCCTGAAATTAATTTCCAAACCGCAGGTGGGGGGACACAGCTTAGGGAAATACTGATTCAGCTGTGCGACTCGACCGCCCAAATAAGGATTTTTCTCAACGATGAACACTTCGTACCCCACTTCGGCGGCCTCCAAGGCAGTGGTCAACCCGCTGATCCCTCCGCCGACCACCATAATGCTTCCGCTAAAAGGGGCTGCTTTGTCTTTGCTCATGCGATCCCTCCGTGCTTTTAATGTTTCTAAATAAGATGGCTTCGTAAAAAGTCCAAATTCTTTGTTGCGCTACATCCTTCGTTTCTTCAAAGTACGCTAAGTACGAATCATCACTCAGGATTTGCGCGCCTCGAATTTGGAGCTTTTTTCTTTGCCATCGAAATC
>JAGGYV010000203.1 GCA_021162325.1 Desulfobacteraceae bacterium
AGTTCAACAACATTTTATCAATCATCCCTTTATGTTAAACAACGGAAACTTTGTTTTCGGTTTTTTTAGTTTTGCAACCTGATAGTCTTTGTTCTACAGCGGGACGATTGATAAAACGCTATTCGTTGGAAAGCCTACGACATATCCCTGAGGCTTCAGGGTTAATTACTCGGAAAACGGGGTCGTATCTTTAATTTTTTACGGCGGGTTTTTGCCCGCCGTTTTTTTTTCATAAAAACATAGGAATCCGTTTTAACATCAAAATGTATGACAGAAATCGACCTGATATAATAACTTCTTGACAAAACCGGGGGAATTTAATATGACTAAATTAAAACACTAATTTAATTTGGATAAAAAATGTATATTCAAAGAGAACTGAAAAAAATGTTTCATTTCTGCAGAAGCCAGTTTGCGACTGTTTTAATTACCGGACCGAGACAATCGGGAAAATCAACATTTCTCCAGCATGAATTAAAAGGTATTCCATACATAACTTTTGATGATCCGGTAAATCGTGAGTTTGCATTGGCTGATCCTAACGGATTCCTGGATCAATTTAATGGGAAACCGGTCATCCTTGATGAAATACAATATGTTCCCGAGATTTTACAGTATATCAAAATAAGAATCGACCAGCGGAAAAAACCGGGCACATGGATCATGACCGGTTCCCAACAATTTCATTTAATGAGAAATATTAATGAAACCCTTGCCGGAAGAATCGCGGTCATTGAATTATGCCCATTTTGTTTTAAAGAAGCGGATGCGGATAAAAAAAAGATTGAGGATATTGTATGGATCGGGCTCTATCCTGAGCCGGTATGTTACCCGAAAAAACGCGATATGTGGATCAAGTCATATATTCAGACTTATCTTGAAAGGGACGTGTGGCAGTTCGGCGCGATCCGTGATCTTCGATCCTTTGAGATGTTTATCAGCCTGTGTGCCGCATTTCATTCGCAGGAATTTCATCCCGCGGACCTGGCCAGAGATTGCGGTGTCAGCCAACCGACAATTAAATCATGGGTTAAAATACTTGAGGCAAGTTATTTTTCAATTCTGCTTCCGCCTTTTTTCAAAAACTACGGAAAACGTGTTATTAAAACCCCGAAATTTTATTTTTCCGACCCATCCCTTGTATGCCACATCACACGGCAGCCAGCCGCTGAAGCCGCGATAAAAGGTAATATGGGGGGGGCGCTTTTTGAGGGATTAATCATAAGCGAAGTATGGAAGGCTTTTTACAACACCGGCAAACGTCCGGCAGCTTATTTTTGGCGCTCCAGGGGTGGGCTTGAGGTAGACCTGATTATTCCCCTGCAAGGAAAATATTGGCCGATTGAAATAAAACTTACTTCAACCCCTTCCGCAGGTCATGCGAAAACCCTGGATCGTTTTAAAAAACTCGCGGGCAGTGATGCTTCAGATAAAGGCATTCTTGTATGCAGAACCGATAGAAGGATAGAACTCCCAGGCAATAATATCGCAATCCCATGGTATGATTTTTCAGTGTGGCTGAAAAAAATGATTTCCAAACCCCAAGATGGAGCATCTTCACAATGACGGATATCAGAAAAAAAAGGCGGCATTATTACGATATATTTTCCCATTTCTACGACTGGTTCATAAGGACACATTCAAGACGGGATGAAGACGAGACCAGGAAATTCATAGCTGATCATGCCGCAGAAATCATCCAGGATCCAAACGCCTGCTTTCTTGACCTCTGCTGTGGAACAGGCTCTGTGATCCTGGCATTTGAAAAGCGATTCCCTGAAGGATTGTGCTGCGGGTATGACTTCTCCCATGGTATGCTTTTGCGCCTTGCAAAAAAAGATGCGGCAAAACACGTGGATATTGTGGAAGGTGACGCAGCCGTGCTGCCGTTTAAAAACGATTACTTTGACGTGGTGACTTGCTCCCATGCATTTTATGAACTCAAGGGCGGGGCAAGGGAGAAAAGCATTGCGGAAGTAAGCCGCGTCCTTTCTCCCTCGGGCGCATTTCTGCTCATGGAACACGAGGTGCCGGAAAAGCCATTGATAAAGGCATTGTTCTTCCTGCGTATGGCCGTCATAGGGGCCGATGATGCATCCGAGTTTATAGGCGGCGATTTTACCGGCCTGGAAAAATATTTTCGGAAAATCGATGTGACCCATTCGCCATCTGGCAAGAGCCTGCTTGTTGTCTGCCACAAGTAAACGCCGCTCTGGGGTGGCTACATTCCCGGGCCGCCGATATTTCAAAGCGGTTACGCAATTTAGCCTGGGGTACCGATGTGCCCCAAAGGGGCGATGTATTATTCCCAAAGATATTTCTGGTCGTTTTGTGGTATGGGGTCGAGCAAGGTAACATTCTGTATTTTTGGGATTTTAATCCCGAATCAAGTTGTTTCTATGCCATATTCCAATCTTTTGATGGGTGACAATATTCCCATGCGAAAAATTATGCTTTGACTTTCATTGCTTTAGTACTTACAATAGGCCTGTAATATAGGGAGCAATATTTGGCATTAAAAAGGAGGCCGTATGCGACAGGCAAAATTTAGCGTTAAAGAGGAACAAGTACATTTTTTGAATAATTTTAAAATTTATGGGTTTAACTCGATGTTCAAGTTTTTGATGATGAACTTGCCAAAAGCACTTAGCAAGGACAATATTTACGTGATAGAGAAGG
>JAGGYV010000335.1 GCA_021162325.1 Desulfobacteraceae bacterium
ATCCGGCATTGTCTATGCAGAGTGTTGTGAACCAATAATCAAAGGCGAAATCGCCGCTGAAACGGCTGTGCAGCTCATGCGAGCCAGATATAGCGCTTACTCAAAAGTAGAGACGGATTTTTTGCTTCAATCCCTCCACCCGGACCATCGCAAAGAGCATGACAACGACCAGACCCGGGACTGGGCCGCCAATTCCATTTGGGAAGGCCTGGAAATTGTAAACACCGAAAATGGTGGAAAAGAGGATACGAGCGGAACGGTTGAATTTATAGCGCATTACACCGCAAAAGGTGCAAAAAACAGACATCATGAACTTGCTTCGTTTATCAAGCCTGATGATGCCTGGTATTTTACAGATGGTGCCGCTGTTCCCCCAAAGCAGTTTGTCAGAGAAAGCCCTAAAGTCGGCCGAAACGATCCCTGTCCGTGTAACAGCGGGAAAAAATATAAAAAATGCTGTGGCCGATAAAAGCGAACAGTGACTGTCACACGTATTCACAAAGCAGTTCCCTCAGACGGTCACTTAAAAACATGATGGATTCGATATCCAGATGCTGGGTGATGGTGTCGTCAAATGACAGTTTGGCTTCCGCTCCAAACCCGTCTGTTTCATCTCCGTCCCAGAACATGAGCATGACCGGCACCCGGGGCAGGGGGGAAAACAGCATGGCCACATCGCTGGTTGGATATTCGTCATGCTTGTCAATGCCGCCGATTTTCAATGCTGCCTGAGTTAAGGCATCAATGTTGCCCTGGAATTTTTCAATAAGCGGTTTTTCTACATGTTCCACCATGGATATTATTTTGGATACCGTGTTGGGGATTTCGACAAGATTACGCCATTTGCCTGTGGGCTGCGCGCTGCCGCCCTGGGCCATGTGAATGTATATAAACACCTGTTCATAGCGTGTCATGGCGGATTCGTCTTTGTGCATGATCCGGTCCTGGGTGATAATAATGTGTTCATTAAAATAGGGGAGTTCTAAAGCGGGTTGGCCGTCTTTTTCAATCAATTGCCCGCCGATCCTGTCCGGCAGATCTTCAATTTTCATGGAGGCAGATCTTTCTTTTGCCCATTTAAGGGCATCCTCTTTCATGTCTCTTCTTAGCCATTTGCCGGCGGCATATTGTTCGGCAAGCTCTTTTTCACAGGCGTTGATGACTTCTTTTGTCAGGTAGGGGCAGTTTTTGATGGGGTGCTTTTCAGACACCACCATGCTGGCAAATGCCATGCAGGTGGGAAATCCGCAGTCTTTGCAATTGGTTTTCGGCAGGATATCCCGGTATAAGTCGACAACTGACAGGGCCATATTATAAAATCCTTTATTTTTTGGGGTGAAGTAAGTGAATGATGACATTAAGTCCATCAAATTTTAATGAGTGTCTCAATGATAATTTTTTTGTTATTGCGAAGGCGGCACAATGTTAAGCAATTTTCATTTACCCAAATGATTACTTCGTCGATCGTTCCTCGTATATCGTAATGACAACATGGATTTAAAAGTTTTTGTTGTATTCCTGACTAAAATATTAATGCTGATTTAAGATTTGTCCATTGAAAAAGGTTATACTGCGTTGAGTCGTCGGTATAATGAATCTGTTTTTCGATATCTGGAATCTATCGGTTTTGGGCTTTTGAATATTCATAAATCGCCCTGAAGATATATTTGGTTAAATATTGCACCTCAATTAAACAAAATAGAAAAATGGGATATAATAGCGATTGATTTTTTATAAGGTAGCGAGTATTCTTTAATATATTCATAGTTTTCCCGATTTGATAATTTATTGATAGTGTTCGCGGATTCATAGATAACGACTATTTGTTGAAAGGATTTACAGGTGGAAACACAATTTTTGGAAGGATTCAATGAAATATTGGAACCATTGGGAACGCAATCTGCCCAATTTTTCCTTGCTGCCAGCCTGTATCATGCCCAAAAGGTCAGTTTTCTGCGCGCTGCAGAGCTGGCAGGTTTATCGTTTGAAGAATTTAAGACCAGATTGAAAGAGCATTTTAGTACAGGTTATATATTGTTCAATGAAACTGTTATGGGTGACCTAAACAGTGTTAATAAAATTTTATCAGATGCATGAAATCTATTGATGTCGTTTCCAATACCAGTCCATTGATATTTCTTGAGAAAATCGATTCTTTAAATCTGTTAAAGAATTGTTTCCGAACGGTATATATCTCTGAAGGAGTAAAAGATGAATGGGGTATAAAATCCATTCCGAGTTTTATTTCAGTTCATTCTCTTTCAGAGTTTGGGAAGAGTTATGTTGAGGGAGCAATCGGTCGGCTTCATAAAGGTGAGCTTGAAGCGATTCAGTCGGCAGTTGAATTGAATTGCAAAGTTATTTTGCTGGATGATTTGTTAGCAAGGCGTGCCGCTGAGAAAAAAGGACTGGTGCCTCTGGGTGTTCTTGGTGTTTTGAAAATTGCATGTAAATTAGAGCTATTAACACAGGAAGCGGTGAGACGCAAAGTTTTTGAATTGATTAACAAGCATGGTTTGTTCATTTCATCGAACATCTTAAAGCAATACTTTGATGCTTTTTAAGACTCGTCAATTTTGTGTTCCAATCCGGTAGAAAATAAAATGCTTATTAAAAAGATTTTGATGGTGTTTCGCAACCACTGTGTCTGAAATAACTTATCAGATATTTATAAGGAAACTGTTCGAATGTGGAGTTCTAAAATTGTCTTTACACGGTATTCAACTGTCGATATAGGGATTTATTTTTTCGATACAGCCGGATAAAGATGTCGTAGAGTTCATCATATATTTTGCGGTTATCCGGGTTCGGTTGGAAGGTTTTGCGGATTTTGGTTAGCCTCGGAATATCGTCAAATGTGATATACCCCATCCCCACAGACGCAATGAAAGCCGCTCCCCGGGCATTGGCCTGCCTCGGATTCTCCACCTGGCAGATGTCCCGGTTTAATACATCGGCGAAAATCTGACACCACACATCCGACTGTGCACCGCCGCCAATGAAATGGATGGGGTTCATTTTCCGTTTAATGAAGCGTTCCACATATTTTAAGCTCCACCGGGTATTATACGCCACCCCCTCCATCACCGCCCGGATCATATGATCCTGGTTCGTGGTTTTAGACATGTTGAAAAAACCGCCCCGCAAATTGGTGTCATCCACCGGTGTCCGCTCACCATTGAGCCATGGCAGAAAAATTAATTTGTGGCTGCCTGCCGGGACTTGTCCGGCAATGTCATCAACATGTGTGAACGGATCAATTTGATGATCCGCTTTAAGCGGGTTGTTATAAAACAGCAGATTGTCAAACAGGTGGCTCAGGCACCCGCCGGCCATATCCTGTTCGTTTACAGACTGGTATTTTCCGGGTATGGCCGTCGGGAAAGAAGCAATGGAATGAAGGACATCTGTTTTTTTAAACGGGATCACGGCCTGGATCCATGAAGAGGTGCCGATGTACAGATGCCCGGCAAAATCATTGACCGCACCGGAGCCGATGCAGGCCGTCTGGTGATCTGGTGAACACATCACCACTTTGACATCTTCAGATATGCCGATTTTTTCAGCTATGTTTTTGCTGACAGTGCCGAGGATGTCCGTGGAGGCCCCCATTGGCGGTAGCTTATTCGGGTCCAGGCCTAAGAGAGAGATTAGTTTTTTATCATAGGAGATGTTATGGATATCCCGGATATCCGATACCCAGAAGAGCTGCATGGAGTCATAGGAGGCAGCAAATTTTCCGGTGAGTTTTAAATTCAAAAAATCCTTGCTGGGCAGAAATTGATGGGTTTTTTCATATATATCGGGAAACTCGTTTTTAATCAGCAGTACGTGGGCAATATCGTCTTTGCCGGAAAGGGTAGGGCCCCCGCCGGTTTTTGGAATCCATTTCATAATCCGGAAAACCCCGTATCCTTCAACGCTGGGAAAACCGCCGACAATTTCTTTTACATAGGGCGCACCCCGGGAATCCATCCAGGTCAGGGCGTTCATCAGGTGATCGCCATTTTTATCCACTGCGACGGTAGTGGAAAACGTGCTGGAAACGGCAATCGCAACGATCGTCTCGGAACTGACCGATTGCTTGGCAACCAGCCGGGCGCAGGCTTTTATCAGGGCCTGCCACCAGTCATCCGGGTCCTGTTCCGCGCCGCCGCCGGGCAGAAAGGTGATAGCTGTCTTTTCATATTCATAATCCAGCACCTGGCCGTGTATGGAAACAATGGCCGCCTTGATGCCGGATGTCCCGTGGTCAATGGCCAGGATAAATTTATTTTTTTGCGGATCAGTCATTGAATTCACTTTTCAAAATTGAAACGGTTTCATAATTCAAAAATGCTTGGTTTTCATTAAAAAATTTATTTTCAATTGGTTGAACGAAAAGTCTCGTAACTATGACTTTTCTGTATCGAGGGAGGTACGACCAAAGCAATCCCATCAATGCCAAGGGATTACTTTGTCGCTCGTTCCTCACTCCGCGTAATGACAACTTCGATTAAGGGTTTTCGTTCAACGACGAATAAGGGTTGTAACGGGTTGGAGCAGTTCATGAAGGGCTCCCTGCTGTTGCCTGATCAAATGTCAATAACTTCAATATTGCCGTGCTCATCAATTTTCTGGACAATCACTCCGCCGAACTCTTCATGGCTGTCCTTGTCCTTTTTGTCAAGTCCCATGACTTTGGAAATCAGATCAATAAAATCCACCGGATTCACACACCCTTCCGGCGGCAGCACGCCTTTTTCCGTTATTTTCCCCTGCTGCATGAGCATCGCCCCCATGGCTGCCGGAATGCCGGTACCTTCCCCAAGCGCTTCGCTTTGAGATGCCATGTGGAACCGGTATTCCTGGTATTTGCCGTCTTTTTTCCCTTTTGCCACCACTGAGCAGCACCCGCGCTGACCACCGAAATTGGTTTCTTTTAAAATCCGTTCCCGTTCCCGGATAATATAGGCCATGGCAAAATCATAGGGCGTTATCATGTATCCGTTAACATTTATTGGCTTGCGACTGGCAAGGCCGGCCTTGCAGACATCCTTGGTCAGGGTGTAATACTCATGCGGCAGTACGGTTCCACGGTTGGTGACCTGTTTGAGCGATATATATTTGGGGATGGTCACCTGTTCCGGGTGAGGGTAGGGGTATACATTAATATCATTACCAAGGGCCGGAAAATCAAATTTTCTTCTTAAGGCTTTTCCGTCTTTTTCAAAGAATTTCACATACCGCAGCTCGCCGTCTAAAAACATGGGAATATCAATGCTCATGCAGTGAAACCGGTGGCCGATGACCCCTTCACCTTCAAAGGGTTCCCCGCCATGGGCATGAAAAATATCAATGGCCTCTGTTTCATCCAGCAGATGGTCGGCAGCGAATTTTGCCAGCAGGTTGGTGGCGCCCGGTGAACTGCCCATGCCGATTAGGGCGGTGATCCCGGCGGTTTTTGCTTTTTCATGCCAGTCAAAAATCTCAAGTGTGACATCCACATCGTCACATACATCCACATAGTTAATTTTTGCCGCAATAACCTGTTCTAAAATGATTTTGACGGTTTTGTAAAACGGCCCGATACAGTTGATGACCAGGTCGCATCCGGCAATGGCGTTTTGGATGCTTCGCGGGTCTTCGGCATTGACTTTTATATATGAAATGTTTTTTTGCAGGGCCTCGGATATGATGGTTTCGGCACGCTGCTGGTTCATATCGCCGATAATAATTTGAGAAAAAATATCCTGTGCGGCCAGGGTTTTCACTGCCACGCTGCCTACTGCGCCGCATCCGCCGAGTACAATTACTTTTGCCATTTTTTGGTTTCCTTTCATGAAATATGATTGCACAGTAAATTTAACATTGTTAAATTTAACTAAGTTCAGAAATGGAAAAATGTCAAGAATTTTTTTGTTTTATTTTATGGATTATTATTTATTGTGGCTTTTCAGCCATTTTTTGAGAATCTTTGCCTTGTAGGGGCGGGGTCTATCCCCGCCCGAAACGGCATGAATCCCTCCCCTACAATGGCCGGAATCATGATCAAGGTCGGCTTTTCAATAAGTCAGGCCATTAATTTCTGGATTCCCGCCTTCGCGGGAATCCAGAGGGTGTATCTCAGTATATGGGTTGCTTGAAATTTTTGAGTGCATAATTTTGACAAACTCGTAAAAAATCGGATTCCGATGGCAAAGAAAAAAGTTCCACCAAATCATAAAATTGGCGTGGCGCGCAAATCCTGAGTGATGATTCGTACTTAGCGTACCATGAAGAAACGAAGAATGTAGCGCAACAAAGAATCCGGATTTTTTACGAAGCCATCAATTTTATTTCAGATTTTCGTAGGCTGGGTAGAGCGTAGCGAAACCCAGCATGTCAGAACGGACTATGATGATATTTGCAGCGAATCAATAAACTCATCAATGATTTTTTCGTAAATCTGCTCAGCGGTTTCTGCGACATATCCCATCACCTGGCTGTTGTTTAAGGTGATCATTCCGTGCAGCAGGCTCCAGATCTGGACCAGCCGCCGGGTGAGTATTTCATCTCCTGCGTCGGGTCCCATGACATTTTTTGCAGTTTCCAGCGCAAGGGCGGCAATCTCCATTGAAATTTTATATTCGATTTCCGATATTTTTTCCAGGGGTGTGCCGATATAGTCATTGTACTTAGGGGTGGGGCGGGTAAACATGATGTCATAATAGCGGGGTTTGTTGATGCCGAACGTCATATAGGTATCGATCATGGCCCTTAATCGATCGGTTTTATCCGCATGAAGATCGCAGGCTGCTTTAAGGTCGGCATACAGCATCTCAAACCCGCGAATAACGATATGGATATAAATTTCATCCTTGTTTGAAAAATAATTATACAAATTGGGCGCTGTCATGTTGGTTTTTTTGGCAAGGTTGCGCATCGTCAGCCCGTCCAGCCCTTTAAGCACGATAATATCCAAAGCGCTTTCCAGAATTTTTTCCCGGATTTGTTTGATTTCTTTTTTCCCGCGGGCAACTTTCATCTGAAGAGTGAGTCCTTATGGTGTAAAACGTCTGTGTTATGTGATATTATTGTAACTTCTCAATAACCTCTGGCAATGTAAAACATAAGCCAAGTTCTGGTTAAATTATTTGCAAAGATGTTTACGAAAATTTTTAACCAAAGGATACACCCATATCGATTTTATGGGAAGCCGGGGGGTATCAGAGATACCA
>JAGGYV010000089.1 GCA_021162325.1 Desulfobacteraceae bacterium
ATATTTTTCTCGTCTGAGTTAAAATATATTCTTTTTAAATAAAAACAACTGATTCTAAATATTTTTTAAGAATCAGTTATTCAAAGACATCTCTTCATTAAAAAAATATTTTTAAATTCTTTGTTCACTGAATACGACGAATCTTTTATTCTGGTTGCTATAGGGAGATAATTATGAAAAAAATTGGGGTTTTGTTGTCAGGATGCGGTGTATATGACGGCGCTGAAATTCATGAATCCGTCATTACATTACTGGCCCTGGATCGAAATGGCGCTGAAGCTGTCTGCATGGCACCGGACATTGAACAACATCATGTTGTGAACCATTTCAACGGTGAACCCAGTGATGAAAAACGAAATGTCCTTGTGGAATCAGCCCGGATCGCCAGAGGGAATATAAGAGATGTCAAAACGGTTAGCGCTGATGAAATTGATGGGCTGATTATACCCGGAGGACATGGTGCGGCCAAAAATTTAAGCAATTTTGCCCTCATGGGCAAAGACGCAATTATCAATCCGGATGTCATAAAAATTGTCAGAGACATGGTTGAATCAAATAAACCAGTGGGCGCATTATGTATAGTACCTGCCCTTTTATCAAAAATCCTGGAAGATAAAAATCCGGAAGTAACTATTGGAAATGACTTTGGCACCATTGAAACAATAGAAGACATCGGCGGGGTTCATGTTGCATGTTCCGTCGACCAAATTCATATTGATCAAACCAATAAACTGATAACAACACCGGCCTACATGCTCGGCCCCGGCATCAAGGATGTGGCCGAAGGAATTGAAAAACTGGTTAAAGCGGTTCTCAAGTATGCCTGAATTATGAATTCTAATCCGGCAACAGATCATAGAAATACAGCATTACATCTGATCGTGACATGATGCCAATAATTTTATCGTCCTTTACAACCGGCAACCTTCCAATATCGTACTTTACCATTATCCGGGCTGCCTCCATAGGGCTTCTGCCCGGATCGATCGTAATATTCCGTGTATTCATAAATGCTTTGACCGGAGCCTTTAATTGCGACCCCTTTCTGATTTTTTTAAAATCCCGTCGGGAAATAACACCAACAAGCTTTTCATTATCAACAACCGGCAATCCGGTACATTCTTTTTCCTTTAATAAATCAGCGACCTCACTCATAGGCGCATCTGGAGCAACGCTGAAAACAGGATAAGACATTAAATCACTGATCAGCACGGATGACTGCTGGTTGCCCTTGAGTAATTCAAGCAGCCAGTCATTTAATGCAGAAGGATTAACGGATTTTATCATCGCCGACCCGGCGCCGGGGTGTCCGCCCCCACCCATACTCCGCATAATTGACCCCACATTAATATCCTCAACACTGCTGCGACCGATCACAATACATTTTTCATGATCTTTATGAACAAATATGCCAAAAGCAGCATCCACATTTAAAATATCCCGGTACATATTTACCACCAGTGAAAGATTGCTGACATGACCGGCGATATGCATAATATTAATACTCACCGCATAGTTATCAATTTTTGTCCGATGGGCAGTTTTCAACATTTCAAATAAAATATTTTTTTGTTTCTCTCCGTAAGCCGGCTGTAAAAAAGTAGAAAGAATATTTAGGTCCGCCTTATTCTCCAGCAGGTAACCCGCAGCATACGCGTCTTCGGCTGTTGATGTAGGAAATGTTAGACTTCCGGTATCTTCATATAAACCTGTCAAAAAAAGTGTGGCCTGCATAGGGGTTAAAAGAATTTTTTGTTTTTTGATTTCACGGATCATTAAAGTGATATTGGCACCTATTCTCTCATGACATCTCCAGGTCGGATTTAAATCACACGGGTTTTCATGATGATCCCATAAAAAAATTTCAAGATTTTCATTATCTTTCAAGTTTTTCATTTTTTCAAGCCGTGACCATTGACTGGTATCAACGACAATCAATCGTTTTACCTGATCCAGATCAATCTCATTGATGGTTTTGATTTGAAATAAATCTTTATGAATAGATAAGAATGCCTTGACGTTTGGATTTAATGTTTTGGGTAATATGGGAATTGCATCAGGGTATATAATAGTACCGGCAATCACAGAAGCAAAGCCGTCAAAATCAGTGTTTCGATGCGTTGTTATAATCTGCATAACAATATCCTGTGTTTCGATAGGTGACAGTTCTATACTTGGACTGGAAAATTATTAGGAATAAAGGATTCGGAAGAAAGTGACAAATAAATGTTGGTACAAAAAGAATCATAAAATTATTTTATGACTTTACGCCAAAAAGTCAAGCAGTTTACTAAATAGAGAGTACAACAAACTGATTTAAAAGATATTTTCAGATTGAATAATTTTGGGATTGGCATAAATGCCTATAAACAAAAGATTTGCTATGTATGACGATAGAACCTACTGGAATAAATTGATTTTTTTCTTGACATAAATGATTAAATCATATTATATTAAATAAATTTTCCAAATCAATTTTACGGGAGTTTCCTTAAAGCGCAAATGGATTATATCGAAAAAGTCAAAGGAAAAAATGCTCCAGAGAATGTAATAAAAACATCAGGGGCCTCATTACGCATTATTGACACGGATCTCAACAAATTTTCGCCTCCCGAAAAAATACTTCAAACCGATAAAACCGTCCGACGTAAATCTCTCGTTAATAAGTTAAATCATATTAACTTTAAAGATGAAACAGTCTGTATCAACTTTCAGCATTTACGTGATAAACAGATAATTGCTTTTTACGGGACACCGCAACCCTGCTTTGAAAAATATCTGGTCTGCCTCTGGAAGGATCAACCGAACATCAAGCAACTGCTCGCCGCTTATCAATTCCATACTTTTATTATTAATGACAAACAAAGCATCATAACCGTTCCTGCAAATCTACGGAGTATCAATCACAAAGGGGTTTGTTTCACACTTCCTGAAAAATCGTCACAAACCAGTTCCAGAAAAACAAACCGTTTTTCCTGTGACAACATCGCTGTCAAGTTAATTCAAAACAGCATCATATTTTCCGGTTTACTTGAAGAATTCAGCGCTTCATCTTTACAGATAAAAATAGAATACTCACCCACTGAACCGTTTCAGTGGATTAATTTAAAAGATAAAGTGAACCTGATTGTCTCAAATAATACGGACACCCTTTATTCCGGTGAATGCACCATATTAAAGCTAACCGGGTCTTCAAAAAAGAAAAAAGCAATATTACAGCCCACCCACGATAGCATTCAAAGATTTAATCCCAGGATATATCGAAGCAACCGATTGCAGCTCACACCTTCCCCGGATATCCGATTCAAACACCCCTTTACGGACAAGCCGGTTAATTTGAAAGTGATCGATTTATCCGGCTCTGGTCTCAGTGTTGAAGACGATGAAGTCAGCTCTGTCCTCTTACCTGGAATGGTCATCCCGGCCATGACCCTTAACTTTGCCAACAGTTTCAACTTTCCGTGCAAGGCTCAGGTTGTTTACCGAAAAGCCATAGACAGTGCGAATGATAAACGGGTGATTAAATGCGGTATCGCATTTCTGGATATAAAATCAGAGGACCACATACGGCTGTTGTCTTTACTGCATCAGACAAATAATAAAAATTTTTATATCTGCAATGATATTGATATTGATGAATTATGGGATTTCTTTTTTAAAAGCGGTTTTATTTACCCGAAAAAATATTCTTTCATCCAAAAAAATAAAATAAAAATCAGGGCGACCTATAAAAAGCTGTACAACAATGAGTCAAATATTGCCCGCCATTTTACATGGCAGAGGAAAGGAGAAATCCTCGGCCACATGTCAATGCTTCGATTTTATCAGAACACCTGGTTAATTCAGCACCTGGCAGCAATCATGTCAAAAGATCAGCTCAAAGTCGGTATTGAGATACTTAATCAGATCGGTGCATACGCATACGATTCACACCGTCTGTTTTCAAGCCATATGGATTATCTGATGTGCTATTTCCGGCCGGAAAATCATTTCCCCAATCATTTTTTTGGCGGCGTCGCCAAAAATATTCAGGACTCCAGGATCTGCTCAATTGATACATTAGCTTATTTCCATTATCGTAAATCCTCTAAAATTAATCAGGAATTACCTGACAACTGGTGCCTTAACAAATCTGATTTCAATGATCTTTCTGATCTTGAAAAATTTTATGCGCATCAATCCGGGGGATTGATGCTTGAAGCGCTTGACTTGATACCTGAAGATACGGAAATGCCTGATCGCCATGATTTGTCATCTGAATATACGAAGATAAAATTAAAACGGGAACGAAGACTTTACTCATTAAAACATGACAATGCTGTAAAAGCTGTTTTCATGCTCAACGTATCAAGCTTTGCAGTTAATATGTCTGATTTAACAAGCTCTATCAGCATCTTTGTTATTGATTCAGAAAATCTGTCACCGGAAATAATACATACAGCGATTTTCCTTCTCTCGGAAAAATATAAAGAAAAAAAATTCCCGGTATTATTATTTCCACTGACTTATGCAGACACCCATTTTTTAAAATATGAAAAGACATATAATTTATGGGCATTAGATATGCAGCATACCGACGATTATTTTAAGAATTTTAACTATCTCATTTAAATTCACAACCATCTTGAATTATATGTTATTTTTAACCACATCCTTTTAAAACATCCTAAATTCATTGCCTTAAATTTTTATCTTCATAAATTTCTCTAAATATCAAAAAATATCAAAAGATTATATTGACTATCAAAATATAGAATGCTAATTTATAAAATGATTAGGGGTCAAGTCTCCGTTTGGCATTTATTAAAAAAGATTGGGATCCTAAAAAATTATGACTGATATGTTTGCATCTGAATATCTGATGGAAAGTGACCAGGAAACGCTTCGACTGGACCTGAAAACTGATCAGGCCACTCTGGAAAAACAGGCAAAATGGGCCGGCATCAAACCCGGTATGCGCGTTGCAGATATCGGATGTGGAGCGGGTAAAACAACATCGTTTTTAAACAACCTGATTCAGCCTGGCGGTGAAATTGTCGGTATTGACAGCTCTGAAAAGCGTATCGAAGATGCCATAAAAAAATTTTCAAATAACACCGCTCATTTTATATGTAAAGATGTGCATCAGTCATTAGAAGACATCGGCAAATTCGATTTTATTTGGGTTCGATTTTTGCTTGAATATCACCACTTAACCAGTTTTAAAATTGTTCAGAATCTCTGTAATATATTAAAACCTGGCGGGATTATTTGCCTGATTGATCTTGACCATAACTGTTTAAATCATTTTGAAGCGCCGGAGGTCCTGAGCAAAAGCCTTACCGGCTTAATGAATGTTTTTGTAACCAATAAAGATTTTGACCCATATGCCGGCAGAAAACTCTACTCTTATCTCTATGATTTAAATTTTGATGAAATTGATGTAGATTTGGCCGCGCATCATCTGTTTTTTGGTAAACTGAATCATATAAACATCTTCAACTGGATAACAAAAGCCCAGGTTGCAGCAAAAAACTCCGGATATGCGTTTGATGAATTTGAAGGCGGATATGATGAATTTTATGAGGTGTTTAAAAAATTTATTTTAGATCCCCGACGATTCACTTATACCCCTGTTATCTCATGCCGGGGACGAAAGCCATTATCGTAAATTCAGGATCTCAGAACCAGCTGAATTTTCCAAAAACCGTATCTGAGAGCAATGTATCAGTGCATCGGCATTGCCTCTAATTTCAACCCAACCCAAGTGGATATAGCACATCAGATATGAAAATAAGCGGACGATATATGGTTTTAAATTATTAACTATAGACACTGTTCAGTCAGCCTTACGTATCCGCTCGTTTCTCTCCGCGAATTCGCTCGATCAATAATGAGGACGACTGGTTAGGCAAGAAATCAACGAGTACAACTTTTCCACCATACGCTTCTACGTCCTCTTTGCCGATCACCTGGTCAATTCGATAGTCTGATCCTTTTACAAGAACATCCGGTTTTATCCGTTTAATCAAATTTTTTGGGGTATCTTCATCAAAGAGAATAACTGCGTCAACACAATCAAATGCGGCCAATAACGAAGCCCTTTCCTGCTCGGGAATCAGGGGGCGTTCCGGTCCTTTATTTAACCGACGGAAGGAATTGTCCGAATTCAATCCGATAAGTAACACATCACCCTGCATCGCTGCCTGGTTGAGAATATGCAAGTGCCCCACATGAAGTAGATCAAAGCAACCGTTGGTAAAAACAATGCGTTTGTTTTGTAAACGCCACCATCTTACGTGTTCGATAAGCGATGCGTTATCAAGCAATTTGTTTTCGACCTGCGGAGAAAGCGATTTGACCAATTCCTGCGGGGTAACTGTCGAAGTACCCACCTTTCCAACGACAATACCGGCCGCTGCATTCGAAATAATGGCGGCGGTGTGGAAATCTATGCCACTTGCCAGTGAAAGTGCAAGCGCAGCGACCACGGTATCCCCCGCACCGGTGACATCATATACCTCCCGGGCGGTTGTGGCCACCTGGTAAATCCCGTTTTCGGGTGTCCAGAGGGCCATTCCCAATTCACCTAATGTCACCAATAATGAGCTGATATTGCAGCGCTCACATATATGTTTTGCCGAGACCGCAATGGATTCCGCATTCATTGGGTCGATCATTTGATCTGAAGCCGCCTGGAATTCCTTAAGGTTGGGCGCAAGAATGGTCGCTCCCCGATATCGGTTAAACTGCCTGGATTTGGGATCAACCACCACAGGAATGCCAAGATCCCGGGCTTTATTAATAAGTTTTTGGATTAATGAATCGGTTAAAACACCTTTACCATAATCGCTCAGCAAAATGGCATCCGGTGAATCCGCCTGATAGAGATTTGCAAGGAGCCTTCTCTCAATTTCCGCATCAATTGGCTGTACACGTTCCCAGTCGATCCGGATCATTTGCTGATGTCTGGACATCACGCGCAGCTTGCGAATGGTAGGTCGGTCCTTTACAGTGATAATACTATCTGTTTTGATGCCCTGTTTTGTGCATAGCGCAATAAGCTTTTGAGCGGCACTGTCGCAACCGACAATTCCGGCAAGTGTTACCTGTGCGCCAAATATGGATAGGCCGTGAGCAACGTTTGCCGCGCCGCCTAATTTCTGGAATTCATTCTCAACATTGACAACCTGCACCGGTGCTTCGGGAGACACTCTTTCTATATCCCCATCGATATAGTCGTCCAGAATAAGGTCGCCGACCACCCACACATGTCGATCTTGGACATTTTCGAATAATTGCGTTAAATTTCTGCCCAGTAATGGCGTTCCTATCATTTATTTTCCCTGCCTTTCTGTTGTTTACTCAATTCGGTTTCGATGGTTTCCGCCAGTGCATGCAGGCAAATTTCGTGAATTTCCTGAACCCGGGCAGTATGTTTTGATGGAACGGCGAATAATACATCGACAAGGGCACCGAGTCGTCCGCCGCCCTCTCCGGTGAAAGCGATAATTTTCATACCGTGTTGTCTCGCAGTATTTGCGGCCTGAAGTACATTCGGTGAGTTGCCGCTCGTGCTGATGGCAATCAGGACATCTCCCTGATGACCAAGCGCCTGAACCTGACGGGCAAAAATTTGCTCGAAACCATAATCATTGGCAATGGCGCTGATCACCGAGGTGTCCGTGGACAGTGCCAGCGCCGGCCACCCCTTGCGTTCTTTTTCATAACGTCCCACCAATTCGGCAGCAAAATGCTGGGCATCGGCGGCACTCCCGCCATTCCCGCAAACCAGAAGTTTTTTGCCATTTTGCAATGCCCTTAAGCAAAGATCGCGGGCGGGTATGAAATTTTGCTCAAAGGGTTCAATCGCTGTCTCGAGGACCTGGTTGTGTTCATGAACAATATCTCTGAATTTTCTCATTGAATATCCCTAACCCGGATAAACCGGAAAAGTTATAAGTGAACTAAATAAATTTATCTGATAAAATGGCAACACAGGCAGCATTTAAATTATTAAATACCCGTACCCTTGTTGAATCTAAATTTTTGACCTTCCCTTTTTTGAGTGCTGCTTCGGTATCCATTCCTTTTCCAGTACGCACTAACCATGATGTAATGCCGGCAGATCGGCCGGATTGCAAGTCACTTTCTGCATCCCCAATGAAAACGGTTTCTTTCGGTGGAAACCCACATTTTCGGATTGCCTGTTCGAGCAGACCCGGCATCGGTTTGCGACAA
>JAGGYV010000169.1 GCA_021162325.1 Desulfobacteraceae bacterium
ACAGTGGCCAACCTGGAGGTCAACGACAAGCTGAGTGCGATTCTTAAACAAATGGCGGACAAAAATGCACCCCCGCCCATGATGTATGATTTTCATCTGGCAAGTATTTTACCGGTTATTTTCAACAAACAGAATACAGACATCGCTGCCCGGATTTTTGATATGATCCGGCAATATGATATCCCCAAAAATAGTATCCGATTTTCCATCGCCGAAACCCACGACGGCAAATCCGTCCGCGGCAGCCTGGACCTGCTGTCACCGGCAGAACGACAGAATCTGGCTAAAATAGTTGAAAGCAATGGTGGAAAAATTAAAAATAAAGGGGTAGCACCCCGGCAATATCTTAAATCGGAATTCCAGCAGGTATGTTTTTTAGCGTCATTGGATGAACAAAATACCCTCACCCGGCTTACGAAAGATACCCCGCCGCAATCTTCAACCCTGCATTTAAAAGATCACATTGTTGATGAATCAGATATTGCCGATGCTTTGGGTATTACCCGGGAGGCCCTGCTTCAAAATGACACGCTGACATTTTTCTGCAACAAAGTGGTCCATGGCCGGGAACCCTATGAGCTCTGTTCTTCCACAAGAGATGCCCTGGTCAGAATCGATGATCCGTCACTGGAAGCCGACCGATTTCTGGCATTTTACACCATGGCATTCGCGCTCATGGGAAGACATGTCAAATCTATTTATTTTAATGATCTTTTGGGCCTTGCCAATGATTATGACCGCATGAAGCAAACCGGTGAACTTAGAGATATTAAACGGACAAAATCAGATTATGATCTTCTTAAAAAAACATTAAATAATCCGGATTCTTTTCATTCAAAAATCGCCAAAGGCATCAACAACCTGATTGCCCTGGTCGACGCAGACCCGGCCCTGCACTTTCGCGGCAATGAAGCAGAAATGATCGCATCCGGCAACCCGGCAGTGGCCTGTATTTATAACCATTGCAATCGTCACCACACCCTGACGATCATCAGCACATCCGGGGAGAATGAGGCGGTGTTAATTGATTTATCTCTAATTGACTGGACGTTGCCGGAAACATTTATTGATCAATTCAGTCAAAAAACCATTGATTTAAAAGAGGGAAAACTGACGTTAGAAACAAGACCGTATCAAGGGTTGTGGCTGAAGGAAGAGATGGTGGATATTCCAAAAAAAAAGCTTATTGAGTAAGCCTTTAAATCAATCCGCCAAGAAATTTATCGGCTGAGACAACCCGAGCCCCATGGGTAAAGGTGTCGATAGACGATTTTTTTACAACCTGATATAAAAAAGGAATATGTAATTTTTCATTAAAATAATGAAGGTTGCGTGAAACGCTGATATTGTTCAACTTTACCTCAACGGCAAACCATGGTATTGATCCCACGGAAATAAGAAAATCCACTTCTTTTTTTTCAATACTTCTAAGATAATTCAGCCTTGCCTTATACCCTTCATAATCCTGCAAATAATGAACCAGTTTCAATAAGTGGGAAGCAATCAGATTTTCAAACCGGGCGGCTTCATCATCTATTTCCGACCAGTCCCAAAGATACAGTTTGGCCTCTTTTTTCAACGATCGATAATTTTTCCCGGAATATGGATACACCCGAAAACAGTAATAAAAAGATTCCAGTATATTCAACCAGCTTGAAACAGCCCTGTGACTGACCCCAAGATCTTCCCGCAAAGAATTAACAGACAATAAGGAAGCCGCTCTTTCAGGGAGCATATCGCCCAACAACTGCATGCTTGACAAATCCCTTATCTGTTCAATATCCCGAATATCTTCGCGGAATAAACGATTGTTTTTCTCATTATGCCATCGTCTCAATGTCCTTTGGGTCTGTTTCATTAACGGCTCCGGAAATCCTCCAAATACATCCAGCATGCCTAAGGCATCGAAGTCCTGTTTATCCGGGATCGCAATCTCTTTCATGATGGAAGGCGTGTTATTTTTAGAATTTAACTCTGCCAAAGTAAATGGATGCAGGCGATAGTGGTGATAACGTCCCATCATAGAGTCCCCACCTTTGCGATAAATATCCATTCGCGCACTTCCGGTAATCAGAAACCGATACCGTTCCTTTAACGTGTCATACTCTCCTTTTACAAATGATTTCCAATCTTTATATTTATGAATCTCATCAAGAATAATAAGATCAGCATCCCCCGGCCATTCTGATTTAAGAATTCTTTTCCGGTCGACTCGATGATCCCAGTTAAAATACCGTGGCTTTGCAAACTGTTTGGCAATGATATCTTTTGCCAGTGTTGTCTTGCCCACCTGTCTGGGTCCGGCAATAAAAACCATTTTCTCCATCAGATCGGATGTTACATATTTTGTAAGATATCTGTTTTTAAGCATAAATGGCGTATACCATAAAAATCGGATTGAATCAATCTTTTTTGCTTACAAGCATAATTTATTTAAACCTTTTTTGCTTATAAAAGAAAAATCAGCCGAAGTAAACACCTTTAACTGCTTTTCCTTAACCGTAATTTTTTACCCCAAAAATCTTCTTTTAAGATTATTCCAGAAATTTTCTCAAAAGAAATACCCCTTTCGGCGATTAACTTTTCATTCTTTTCATTATCCCAATAAATCATCTTTACGCATGACGCCAAAGAATGTACATTGTCAATACTTTTACCAAAATTTTTGGCATTGATCATCGTTTGCCATATGTAGCGGAAATCTTTAGACCTCCATAAAATTGTAAGGCTGAAGAAGCCATCCGCTATCACGGAAAAACAATTGCAACATGAATGGAGGGATGGAAGGATGTGAATATATCAACCCTGATTTAATTGCTCAAGTGCTCAGGGCACCCACCCACTCAATCCGGAAACAGGCGGACAGACAATGAGCCAAACAAAAAAAACTAAAATTACGCTGGATATGACAGTCCTTGATATTGTCAGCCAGTATCGTGAAACCGAGATCGTATTTAAGCAGTATGACGAACCTGCCGGGGAGTGTGTCTGCTGCAATGCGCTTTTTGATACATTAGCGGCAATGGCGGATAAATACCATATAGATGTTCAAAGAATAATGAATGACCTGGAAAATGTTATTTCATCCGGCAAGTAAATTTTTATCGGTTTGGTTGTTAATAGTTTCTTATCTCTAATTTTTGCGGTTTTTGGCAAACTTTTTTAAAATCTCAAAAAAGGTAAAGTGACTAAAGTGATCTAAAGTGCCTAAAGTTGTGGACTGCGCTAAACGCGCGATCATTCTTAACATAAAAATTGAGAATGCCGAAGGCATTAACCATAACTTTAGCTCACTTCAAACTTTAGTTCACTTTTAACTCTTCCGGTTTATCCGGGTTAGATATAATCCAGGAGAAATAAAATGGACAGAAAATTATTTTTTTTAATAATAATGGCTTTTTTTATTAGTACTTTTTTTCCAGGATGCACGACTCACAATGCAGTGATGACCTTTCAAAAAGAAACTGGGCAAATGGCGCATCCCGGAATCGATTACCTGAAAGCCATTGTGGTATATGATAGCTGGAGCGGCAATACCGAATTAATTGCCGATGAAATCGCCCGGGTGCTTCATTGCCCTTCCGTTAAGGTAGACAATGCCGAAGAATATACGATGGCGGAGTATAACTTGATTGTTGTGGGATCACCAGTTCACGGCGGAATGCCCACAGATGAAATTGAAAATTTTTTATCCAGCCTTGAAACCATCCATGCATCGGCTGTTTTTGTTACTTACGGGGCACCGCTGTTCGGTTCCTTTACGGCAAACAGGTGTCTTGATTCCATGGAAGAAAAACTCCAGGGAACCAGTCTCGGAAGATTCAAGTGCAATGGGTTTCATAAAATATTTTTAACCTATCCCCGTCATCCGGACAAAGAAGATAAATCCGAGGCCGCCCTTTTTGCGGCGGGCCTGATGGAAAGAGTTCCCTATGACAATTTACCGGAGAAACAACTCTTGCAGCAATGAAAATATAAATTAACGTTAATTAAAATAATATAAAAAATGACCCGCCGGCTATCCGGCAGTTTCCCGGTCCACATCTTTTTCAAAGTCCGCTTTTTCAAGCGTATCATCCACAATATATTCCTTCCGAAAGGTTGCGATAATTTCATCAATGGGAACATCATCAAAGCCGCCGCGATCATTTAAATATTCCATGTGCCGGTTGCCGCTTAAATCAAACGGGTGGTAAACAGAATCGCTGGTTCCGTCAAAATCAAGACCCCGGAGGTTGAACTTATTGCACAGTTCAATATTAAAGGCCGGGGTCGCCTTAACCCATTTTCCCTGTAGAAAAATTAACGTATACCCATGCCAGTAAAACACATCGGTCTTCATTTGTTCACGCAAACGTTGGGTTGACAGATGGTTTCGGATATCCGCAAAGCCGAGGCGTGCCGGGATCTCCAGATACCTGCAGCATGCGGCAAGCAGAATGGCTTTGGCAACGCACCAGCCGCGGCCATTGATAAGTGTTGTACTGGCGCAAAGCCCTTTAACGGTCAAATCAAGGGCGTAGGGATCGTATCGGATTTCATCACGTACCGCGTAATATAAACTGACCGCCTGTTTCGTCTGATTTTTTGAATTTTCGGTATGCTTTTTGACAAATTCCTGTACTGCCGGATGATTGAAATCAAATGTCGCTGATAATCGGGTATATTTTTTCATTAGAAATTTTTATGGATCATTTTATTTTTTTGGGATTAATATATATCAGGATACTATGTCTGGCGGCAATGCCCATGGAAACAAATGGATGAAACATGATAAAGGGATAAAAAAAAAGATTCCGTTTATGTCCATTAAATAATTTTTTGGTATCGGTTAACCCTAACGCATCCGTTAAAAATACTTTGTTTTTTGTAATTTTTATAAGCACTCCCTTTTACCGCGAGGCGTATTTTAGGGAGATGCGAATACGACAGACCCGTCCAGCTCGTCGGCCACATCTTTTTTACATTGCCGGCAGCGTTGCGCGCCCCTGAAAAGGGGATAGCCGCACGATGAACAATGATACCGTTCGCATTCCGACCGCGCCCATTCCACACTGCCTTCTTCATCACCGAGTTCGGAAACTTTTTCCCGCCACACAGGAATCGTTCGCATCATGACCCGTTTGCCGGTAGCCAGTCCGAACTTGTCGAACTCATCACAGGGCCACTCGTCGCATTGATGGCAGGAATAAAACCCTTTTGATTTGACGCAATCACGGATTATACACATTTTACAATATAGATAAAGGTCTTTGGGCGGGTCCGGCTGCATGCATCCGGAGCAGGAGGTCTCTTCGGGTTTGGTGCCGTACAGGCCACCCATCACAGCTCTGAACTTTTCATTTTTATCCCGGTTGGCGATATACACGCCGCAGGTGCCGCAATAGAGTCCGCACGGGGCCATTAATTCCTTATTTTTGAATTCATCTTCGCTCCAGCCGTCCATAATATTCTCCCTGCTATCTTGAAAATGATCAAAATTTATTGCTTCCGGTTATTCTTTTCCGTAATTACCTAACACGCGGATTTCTTCTTTGACCCTGTCCATTAGCGCATCCCGATCTTCAATTGAATAGCCTGCCGTATCAATGGGTTTACCGATATGAACTTCCACATGCTCACCGAGTTTGGTACGCCAGGTGTCTGCGGGCAGAACTTTTTCCGTGCCCCGGACGCCGATAGGAATAATAATCGCGCTGGTCTGAAGCGCCATCATAAAGCCGCCTTTTTTAAACGGATTTAATTTTCCGCTTCGTGAACGCGTGCCTTCCGGGGCGACCCACAGGATCAGACCATCTTCCATTTTTCTTTTTGCAACGGCCATGTCCTTGAGCGCCTGTTCGTGGTTTTTTCGGTCTACGAAAATGCATTCTCCGACCCAGCTGGCACGACCCCAAATCGGTACCCGAAGCAATTCCCGTTTGGCCAAAAAACGGATATCTCCGGGCAATGCATGCATAATCAGGGGGATGTCATAGTGGCTGCGGTGATTGCTCATCAGGATATGACTGCGTCCTTCCTGATAGACGGCATTTTCCGGATTAATAACATCATAAGTCAGTACGGACTTTAATGTTTTGGCGGAATAGTAATCGCGGGCACCTTTTGTGGTCACAGCCCGGTTGTATTGTCCGAGATAAACATGATAGATGGTAATTAAAGAGAATGCCAAAACATAATAAATATTTCTCAGCATAATCCAGACATCCCGGAAAAATGAAATCACAGTCTTTGTCTCCTGATATATTTAAAGAATAACAGATAAAAATAATAAATATCAATAGCACTGTAATGTCAAAGATGGTTTAAAAATACAATCAAAGATTTTTTTGGTATAAAAATATTGCGGGATTTTAATGCGTATGTGTGACAAACTCGTAAAAAGTCGGATTCCGATGGCAAAGAAAAAAGCTCCAAATTCGAGGCGCGCAAATCCTGAGTGATGATTCGTACTTAGCGTACTTTGAAGAAACGAAGGATGCAGCGCAACAAAGAATTTGGACTTTTTACGAAGCCATCATGTGTAATGAAAAAAACAGGCCCCCTTGTTCAGGACAAGGAGACCCGTCTGATAATTTTTGAGGAAATTCCAGTAATGAAGGTAAACGAGGCTGGATTCACATTCGGATGTCAGGGCATCTTCTTCAGGATTCCCAGCACATTTTTAGCCTGGGCAGCATCCGGTTCAGGTGGCAGCTGGACCATAATTCCGAGGCCTTCCGAGGCTTCGTGAAATTCTTCCGGTGACAGGCTGCTGACAAGCACTTGGTTGACCATGGCATTTTTCATGAGAATGTCACGCGCAATTTTCAATCCGGAGATACCGTCTACTTCTTCGTCAATAATGACCAGGTCCGGAATAGGTCCGGACAGGCTGCCTATTGCTTCATCTGAAGAAACAACCGTGACAATTTCAACAGTTTCTTCCCGGGTCAGACCGTCCATAAATTCGGTGAAATTATTTTTTCGGGCTGTAACAAACAGAATATGTTTCATCGCAGTGCCTTAAAGTTAAGTGATATTATCCCAGGCCCGGCAAGGGGACTGAGTTGTAACGGGTGAGCCTATGTGTACGATGCATTTAACGGAATCGTTTTTCTCGTTGATTTTTTACCGCCCCAAATTTTCTGGTAATAGTCATCAATAGCTTCTCCCAATGTATTCACCGTAAGAGCAGCACAATGCATATGATCTTCCGGTAATCCGTCGAGTTCTTGTGCAACATCTTCGGGCGTTATTCTAAGCGCTTGCGTCAGCGTTCGTCTATATACCAGATGTGCCATGGCGCTCCCGCAGGCGACGGTATAGGTGCATCCCTGGGGAGCATGCCTGATATCCTTTATCGTCTGGTCATCAATCGACAAATAAACTTCAATGGCATCGCCGCAAACCCCGACACCTTTTGCATACCCATTTACATCTGATAATGTCCCCATGTGTTTGGGCGTATTTGCATGAAGAATAAATTTTTTATTTAACAGATGGGGATCATTTTCATGGTCATTTTCATGGTCATGGCCAGCTTCAGGTAGTTGATTGTTTTTTGCCATTGTCACGTCTCATGAATTACTAAGGGCTCGCTCAAAAATAACTTCACATTTTGATGCGCCGAGCCCGCCCGCCTGGCTGCGTTCCTCGTCGGTTAAATAGCCAGCTATTCGCCCTTCTCGCGCCTTGCCATCCGGGTGCCTCGACTCCTGAAAATATAAATTTATTTCTTCATGAACCCTAAGCGCCGCCGCCGCAGGTATGTTCCTGTGAGAATTGTGGCAGCTGACCTTCGATAAACGCGTTCACCGCATCGCCAATGGTCTGGAATTCACCGCCGAAATAGACTTCAATACCGACCTGGTTGAAACCCTGGAGCGGACGAAGGCCCATGCCGCCAGCAATCAGTTTGGTGGCACCATTATCAGCCAAATACTGTACAGGCGCCATGCATCCGCCCTGTTGATGAGGCATGTTGGGAATGACTTCAACAGATTTGATTTCTTTGTCTTCCACGGAAACCATCGTATAAAGGTCACAATGACCGAAATGTGCGCCCAAGGGCGCTTCCATACCGCCAGGTGAAGTGGAAGGAATAGCTATTATGGTACTCATTTTATTCTCCTTATAATTTATTTACTTAAATTTTTTAATATATTTAATTTTTTTTTATATATCAACATTATTTAATTGGTGTTGCCACGTGAATAATCCGGTCCCAGATTTCAGCGACCTGTTTTGCAAATTCATTATCCGAATATTCGGTAATCGCCTGTGCATTGATCATGGCTCGGGTGATGATCGGATCATGGGGCAGTTTCCCGAAAAGTGTAAATCCCTTTTCGTGGCCGTATGCTTCAATCGCCGCCGATTCTTTTTCGTTCAAGTCGCATTTATTGATAATAATGCCGGCCGGGATATTGAAGTGGCCGCATAACTCCGCCACCCGCTCCATGTCATGACGTCCTGAAGGCGTGGGTTCCGTAACGATTACAGCAAGCGTTACGCCGGACAAAGAAGCAATCACCGGGCATCCAATCCCGGGCGTGCCGTCTGACAGGATTAGATCCAGTCCTTTTTGTTTAGCCAGCTCTTTGGCCTCTTTTCTGAGAAGAGACACCAGCAGACCGGAGTTTTCTTCTCCCGGAAACAGCTGGGCATGGATCATGGGGCCGAAACGGGTGTCTGAATGGTACCAGGACCCACAATGTTTTTCCGGAAAATCAATGGCATTTACCGGGCAGAATTCAACACAAACCTTGCAGCCCTCACACTTTAACGGGTCAATGGAAAAAATGGAATCCGTCTCATTAACGGCTCCGTACTGACACATTTCCAGACATTTACCGCAGGCATCGCATTTATCCGGGTCGATTACTGCTTCGTGACCGGAAACAAAATCCGTTTTGATTGTATTTTCCGGATTCAATATCAGATGCATATCCGGTGCGTCAACATCCAGATCACAGATGACATGATTTTTGGCAAGATGAGCGAATGCTGCAGCCAGCGAAGTTTTTCCGGTGCCGCCTTTTCCGCTAATAATCAGAATTTCAATCATGACATCCCCCCCTGGCTTTTTTTAGAACCAGCTGTTTGTTTTATTTTCTCTGCAAGGGATATAAAAAGTTGTTTCATTTCATCCGATGATTCGGAAATGATACTGCCCCTGGCATACGTCTCTGCGATTTGGCGATCATAGGGAATTTCAGCCATGATTTCCAGTTTCTTTTCGGCACAGTAATCATAGACATCGTTATTTCCTAATCCAGCGCGGTTGACTATCACTCCCATGGGTTTGCCCATGGGTGAAAAAGCTTCATGGGCCAGTTTCATGTCATAAAAACCAAAGGGTGTCGGTTCGGTCACCAAAAGGATAACATCACTGTCCATCACTGCATTGATCGCCGGACAGGAAACACCCGGCGGTGCGTCTATTATTACATCTTTTGATATCTCATCGTTGGATACGGTATCCATCATCTCTTCCAGTTTTTCCTTGACGACCCTCATCAGCGGCGGGCTCATGGCCTCACCGACTCTGAGACGCCCCATGAGGAACTCGGCACGCCCGCTATGACCCCAGGTGACTTCACCCAGTTCTCGAAATTCAGTCGTTAAGGCACCTTCCGGGCAGATGGCAATACATCCACCGCATCCATGGCACATTTCCGGAAAAATCATCAGGACTTCACCCATCAGGCTGATGGCCTTGAACTGACAAAGTTCGCCGCACTTTCCGCACTTGCTGCACAGGGTATCATCTACTTTGGGAATTTCCATGTTGGCCGTTCGTTTTCCGGTAATTGTCGGCTTTAGAAATAAGTGAAGATTGGGTTCTTCAACATCCAGATCCATTGCAATGACAGGTGCTTCCCAGACGGATAACAAAGAAGATGCTACGGTTGTCTTTCCGGTTCCCCCCTTGCCGCTGGCGATTGCTATTTTCATTTCCAGTGTCCTGTTTTATTGTGTGATGAGGCAAAATCGACATCGCCGGCTTTAAATTTTTCAATGGCCTGACGGACTGTCCCTGAATCAAGATTCTGGCCGATTTTAATGCCGGCGGCTTCAAGGCCTTGAAATGCCTTGGGACCGACATTCCCGGTCAAAAGAATTTTGGCACCGCTTTTGGCAATACTCTCAGCGGCCTGAATACCGGCTCCCTGGGCCATGACCTGGGTCGACCCATTGTTAATGTATTCAAATTCCATGGTATCCGGATCAACAATTAAAAATCCGGCAGCACGACCAAATCGGGGGTCTACCTGGGCATCCAGGCTATTTTCTTCACAGGTTACGGCAATTTTATCCATGACACACTCCTTTTATTTTCGTTATTATGTTGATTTTATAAGTCAACACATTGGATTTTCAAATATATTCATCTCCCGTCAGGCATGAGAATGAATATGAATAATCAATTTGTGAGTATATGCTCAGTAGAAATTAAGGGTTCCCTATCAACTTGTCAAATTGTTTTTTTAAGAATAGGCATATTATTATCATCGGAAGACAGACTGACCGGCAGACAAAGTATATTTAAACATTATACAATCAGCCCAGTTCAACATCCGATGTTCAATATCCGGTAGCCATATGATATCGGGCATGATATATTACAGGAAAATTTTTGGGATACATAACGCAGACATTTTTAAGTGACTTGGCACAAATTCCAGATGACGGTAAACATGATGACGGGTCATGAATGTCACAGCATTTGTCATAGCAGTGTCACAGCTCCTTGTCACAGCTTGTCATAGCTCGATAAAACATAATGACGTGTTGGGTCTGTTGACCTGGTTCCTGTCTCTTTGATCAACCCTTTTTCCAAAAAGGCTTTTAAGTCTCGCTGCAAACTGCGTTTATTCGTGTCAGGACAAAGCGTTTCAAAAATTTTTATTGTAAGTTTTCCATGGGTAAGTAAAAATTCTATTGCTTTGCCCTGTCGCTCATTTAAACCATACTTTTGTACCAGAACATCCCGTCGAATAACTTGTTCCCCACGTTCCTTAACTTTAACCATTTGGGTTTGAAGACCGGTAATGAAGTAGTCGAGCCATCCGGTCATATCCATGTCGTTTTCACGAACGCTTTGGATTGATTTATAAAAAATCGGTCGATCACGGTCATAATATTCGCTGATGGTGAACAGACGCTTAAAATCATATCCGGTTTTGTAAAGACAGAGGGTTGACAATAGCCTTGACGTTCGTCCGTTACCATCAAGAAAAGGATGAATATGAACCAGTTGCAACTGGGCAATCCCGCTGACCAGAACAGGATGAATTTGCAGATCTGAATTCAGCCATTTTACCATTTGCGACATCATAATAGGTATTTCAACCGCAGATGGTGGGGTATAAATCACCTCTCCTGTTTTAGAATTGACCACATAATTTTGTATCCGTCGGTAAACACCGGGGTCCGCTTTTCCTCCACGAACGCCCTCCACCAGTTTTCGATGAATTTCGCGAATCATTCCTTCGGTAACGGGATCTCCGCTATTCAAACATTCGGATACAAATTCAAAAGCAAACCGGTAATTTAAAAGTTCTCTGGTATCATCCGGATCGGCCTCTGGTACTGCTTCACCTTTCCATAAGCGTTCGGCCTGATCCAGGGTCAACCGCGTCCCTTCGATATGGGTGGTATGATGGGCCTCTTTGATAAGGGCTTGATTTTCCATTTCCCGAACCCAATCGTCGGATAGCCTTGCAGCCTCCAGAAAACCCCGAGCCCGTTCAATCTGGGTGATGGCGGCTGTCATGCGGTTGGTTATGGTAAATTTGGGGTTGAATCCTGTCATAAATTACCTCCATCAATTATGGCACCGGCGTTGCGCAGATCGGCATCGGTAAGTGATTCCGCTCCATACTGAATCAGTTTTTCACGAGGACGTTCGCCCTCCGGCCATCTTTTGATTGAAAAATTGGTGGGAAGGTCAGTCATTGAGCCGGCCTTTTTTTTTCATATCTTCACAAAATAAATCAAATTGTGTTCGAGCCAACTTGGATGGTGAAGTTTTAGCGTTTTCCCAACGATTTACAGTTGCGAAGCTGACTCCCAAAGCACGAGCGAGGTCTTCCTGGCTTATTCCAAGCTGTTTTCGCACCTCTCTAACTAATTCTGAGAATTTTTCAGACCCTGTGGTCATAACTTCACCTTCTCTATTTGATTTGAATATTATTCTTCAGATATAACACCTGCTATAACATGTGCAATAAATTATCAAATATTTTTTCCAAGAATAATTAATGCTTGAACGAACCCCCCGGTTTTGTAGGTTGAGTAGAGCCCGCTCTAACATGTTGGGTTTCGCTACGCTCTACCCAACCTACGAAAATTAAAGATTTAGCCGAACTTAGATTCTCAAAGGGCGAAACCCAACAAAATATTTCCGGTGGGTTTCCGTTCAGGCACTGCTATGTTGCGATTTGTCAACTATTGAGGCTTTTTGTGCAGGATGTTTTTGTTCTGTCCAGCTTTCACTACAAAATTATGAGGGCGAGATTCGTTTTTTGTATTTTTCAACCAGAATTTCCAGGTAACGGGATTTCACTTGCTGACTGGCAAGGGCCTGTTTGACAGGTGGAAGACGGAGAATGACGCCAAAAAGCGCTGCCAGGGCGCGGTGGCTCCACAAAACCCGGTTGTCAAAAATCAGGTCCTGCAGATTGCCGCGTTCTACAGCCATCACAACGGCCCGGTGGGTGCTGTTGAGGGGGGTGATAACTCTTTGGGAGCGCAGTTTGATGTGAATATAATTTTCCGGGCATGCCCGGGCGCAGAGACCGCAGCCAAGGCATATCGCTTTGTTCAGGACGGCTTTTTTCTTTTTGGGATTTCTGGGATCATTGGCTGATACCAGTGTCATGGCTTCAACCGGGCAAACTGTCACACATTTTCCGCATCCCGTGCACGCTTTTTCATTGACTTCGGGAATAAAGTTGGTTGTGTGCACCGGATGCATGAGTCCAAACCGCCGGGCGGCAATCATGGCCTCACAGCAGCAGCCGCAACAGTTGCAGATAAAATTGACATTCTCCCGGATGTTTTCACCAAACTGCACCAGATTAAATTCATACGCCATTTGCAGCAAATCAAGACATTCCGAAACATCCACTTCACGGGTAATTCCAGGCCGGATCAGAGAGGCGGCCGTGTTGTTGAATGTCATGCAAATGTCTGTGGGGGCATCACAAGCCCGGTTTAAGTGCATCATTTTATGACGGCAGTAACAGGTGCCGATAGCAATGGAAGAAGCGTTTTTGATAATTTCACTGGCCCGTTCATAATCAAGCACATGCAGGGCATTTTGTTCAGACAAAACCGGTTCATGGATAAACGTCCTGCCCAGCTGGGTTTCGCCCCGGGTAA
>JAGGYV010000156.1 GCA_021162325.1 Desulfobacteraceae bacterium
GTGAATACATTGAGTGCTGCTCTGAAAAGAAAAATACCGGATGTCATCAATCTTACCGGCGGTATGGGAACTAAAAAAATCGCTGAAATTTTGGGGAAAATATCTTCAATTCCTGAGAAGAATCCGTTTGTTTTGGTTGCAACCGGTAGTTTTATCGGGGAAGGATTTGATGAATCACGTCTTGACACCCTGTTTTTAGCAATGCCTGTTGCCTGGAAAGGGACATTGCAGCAGCATGCCGGCCGGCTGCACCGTTTGCATAAGAATAAAAAAGATGTACAGATATATGACTATATTGATATCCACGTAAGAATGCTTGAAAAAATGTATGGGAAAAGGCTCAAAGGCTACTCCGCTATCGGTTATAAGGCAAAGGTTAAAAATATATCTGATTCACCAACGGATATTATATTTGACGAACAAAGCTTTTTCCCTGTTTATTTGAGTGACATAGAGAATGCATCCAAACATGTGATGATTGTCAGTCCCTTTGTTACCAAAAAACGAGTGACCCAAATGATGGGTTATTTTGAGAACATTTTAAAAAAGCAGGTAAAAATCACAATTGTCACAAGACCGGTTAACGATTTTAATGACAACAAAAAAAGAATTCTGGAAAATATCTTTTCGATTTTAACTGATGTAGGAGTTAATATCCTGCTTAAATTAAATATCCATCAAAAATTTGCGATTATTGATGAAAAAATAATCTGGTATGGCAGTATTAATTTATTGAGTTTTGGATATTCTTCAGAAAGCATCATGCGCCTTACAAGCGGTAATATTGCATATGAACTGACAAAAAATATGTAAACGGTTAAGCTTCTGGTCGACCTGAGGAATCTTAGCAAAAAGGATTACACAATCAAAATGTTTAAATCTATCTTACATTCCTGGGCAAGGGGGTGAATACCTGTAATTATCAAGTCAATGCCATTTAAAACACTTGTTCATAAAAATCCAGATTAAACCCGATGATAAATTGATCTTTAATGCGCAATGCCGGGGCTCTTAAGTTCCCGCTCGGTCCCATGGCATGTTTGAGAATACCTGCTTTGTCATCCGATTCGGGCGTGAAGGCCTGAACTTTTTTTCCTCTGGCGGTTGTAATCAATGCAGCCGATTGCAACAGTTCCCATGCGGCATCCGAATCAATCCTTTCCTTTCGGGCATCCACCGTTGTTTTGATGATCACCTGTTTTGCGTCAAGCACCGCTTGCGCTTTTTTACATGATGTTCAGCCTTTACGTAAATACGCCCAGTCAATTTCCATAATTTTCCCCTGTAATCTATCCCACAATTTTCTCTATCGCCGCCTGCATGATTCCCAGGCCTTCTCTTAATTCATCTTCCTGAATATTCAGGGCCGGAAATAACCGGATACCGTTTCCCTGGGTTTGCCTCACAAACAGTCTCCGGGCAAGGCATTCATCACTCACGCGCGTCGCCATATCCGAATCCGCAAACTCAATTAACAGCAACAACCCCTTGCCGCGAATCTCTTTGATAGCAGCCGGATACGTTTCTTTCCATTGCCCCATTGTTTCCATAAAAAGACGACCCATGTGTTCAACATTAGCAGACACATCATTGTCAACAAGATACTTAATGACTGCATGGGCCACCGCGCATCCCAACGGGTTCCCGCAATAAGTGCCCCCATGATCACCAATCTCAAGCATAGACGCAACCTTTTGGGACATGGCAAATCCGCCAAACGGAAAACCGCCGGCAATTCCTTTTGCCATGGTCAGAAAATCCACCTTAATCCCCATGGCCCCGGTCACAAACATAGGGCCGGTCCGGCAAAAACCAGTCTGAACTTCATCGGCTATCAGAAGTGTCCCGTTCTGGCTGCACAGTCGTTCCGCTTCTTTCAGATATTTATCAGACGGGATATGAACCCCCCCCTCGCCCTGAATGGGTTCAATAATAAACGCCGCGACATTCTCATCCAGCGCCTGTTTCAAATCGTCCAGATCACCATAGGTGACAAACCGGTAATTGGGCATCAGGGGATTGAACTTTTCCCGATGGCTGGCCTGGCCGGTGGCCGACGCCGTACTGATGGTCCGGCCGTGAAAACTCTGGTGCGTGGAGATCACATCCAGTCGACTCGTGACTTTCCGGGCCAGCTTGATGGCCGCGTCATTGGCTTCCGCGCCGGAGTTTGAAAAAAATACATGGGTTAAATGCGACGGCATCACTTTCATCAGGATTGAAAGCAACGCTGCCCGGGCAGGTGAATACGTCAGGCCGGAGTTCGGGTTCTGGAGAATCTTTTTGCTCTGGCTCAGCAGCGCTTCTGTGATCACCGGCTGTGCATGACCGATGCAGGTCACGCCCCAGCCGGAGGTAAAATCAATGTAGCGAGTCCCCTCCTCATCCCACACAAACACCCCATCACCTTTTTCAATGGAGATTTTCTGCTTTACAAAAAACGGGGCCATATATTGATCTTCTATTTTAAACGTGGTTTCACTTGACATAATGTGGTTCTTTCCTTTTCTATGATGGCTTTGCCAAAAGTCCAAATTTAAGCAAATTTCCGATTAAATGGGGGATTATAATTACGAATTTATCAGGCATTGTTTTTTACAATTCTGCTGATCCTACACCTAAATTTTTAATTTTGAAATACAAAATACCCGATCAAAATATAAATCGGCACATTCCATACAAGAACCGCAAAACCTGCCAGCAGTTCCAGCTGCCGGGGGGAAATCTTTAATTTTACAAACGGGCCGATATAGTTTTGAACAAATCCGCCTTCAAATTTTTCCTGCCCGGCTTCGCTACGGTACGCCTTTTCAAGGGGTGTCAGCGGGCAGGTCCAATCGGCAATATTAACAACGCTGCACCACACCGCCAGCGGCAAATGGATAATCGCAAACCACGGCAGTAAAAAAACGATAAAGCCCCCGAAAAAAACGGTAACGGAGATCACCACATGAAAGCCCAATACCAGATTTGCCATTTGCGTAGAATTCATTGGAACCATTTTTTTTAATCCCCTGTCAATCCCGCTTTTGTAATCACATCCTTTCCGAATTTTTCGGCAATAGCGTCAACAATCGTATCCACTTTTTCCCATTTTTCAACCCCGCCATCAGACCCGGCAAAAAGATCCATCTGAACTGCCTGTTTTTTATTATCCAGGTCAGATGCCCCGACGCCGATCAGGCGCACCGGTTTACTCAGAGGATAATTTTCCAACAGATTAACAGCCGCCTGATAAATTTTTTCTGAAGAAAAGGTGTAGCAGGGCAACTTTGTCTGGCGGGTCACCTGTTTAAAGTCTGAATGTTTTATCTTTAAAGTGACCGTCCGGGCTTTTCGACCTTTTTGCCTGAGCTGGCGGCCCACGTCTTCTGAATGCTTCAGCAGATATTTTTTCAAACGATCCTTGTCTGAAATATCTTTTGCCAGAGTTTCCTCGGTGCTGATGGATTTTACCGGTCGATGCACGTTTACTTCTGACCGGTCAATCCCATTGCCCAACTCATACAGCCGATTGCCATATTTGCCAAGCCGGGCCACTAGTTTTTCCCTGGTATATTTTTTCACATCACCTAAGATGGCAATCCCCATTTTTTCCAAATGCATAGCTGTCTGCTTACCCACACCGGAAATTTTGCTGACCGGCAATGTTTCGATAAATGCGGCCACTTCATCCGGCGCAATAACTGTCAGGCCGTCGGGTTTGTCCATGTCAGAGGCTATTTTGGCCAAAAATCTCAGCGGGGCAATGCCCACCGAACAGTTCAGGCTTACTTCGGCTTTAACGCTCTGCTTAATTTTCACCCCGATTTCATAAGGCGTACCAAATATCGCACACCCCGCAACATCCATAAACGCCTCATCAATAGACACCTGTTCGATGACCGGGGTAAATGACGAAAGAATGGACATGACCTGAATCGACACTTCCTTGTATCGAAAGCCGCGAGGACGGATAAAAATTCCCTGGGGACATTTTTGTCTTGCCTGAAAAATCGGCATGGCGGAATAAACACCAAATTTTCTGGCTTCATAGCTTGAGGCTGCCACCACCCCCCGGTTGGATGTGCCGCCGACAATCACTGGCTTGCCGGAAAACTCGGGATTGTCCAGCTGCTCCACTGAAGCAAAAAACGCGTCCATGTCCACATGAATAATCATATTTTTTTCAGAACTTCTCTGATTCTCTGGGAAAACCCCTCGTCATATGCCATAAATCATCCTTCCGGCCCTCTCATGTCGAAAATCGAATTATCCGTTATTCATCTACACCGGTACATACCCTTTAATCCGGCAATTTAAGAAAATTCCAGCAATCCTTCGCCCCTGATGATATTTGACTTTATAAAAATCCTTCAAATATGTCAATCTTTATAACAATTTCATATAGTTAATTATCGGGCACGTATGTTCTCAAAAAGTCCGGGTGACCCATGTATTGTGATATTAACACTGGATTCCCGCCTTCGCGGGAATGACGATCCACGAGATGTGGCTTTCGCCCGTCATTCCCGCGAAGGCGGGAATCCAGGAGCTTCGGCCCGGGGTTATTGAGAAGTTACCCGGGCACACTTCCTGTTTAAATCCGGAACAATCCTGCAAAGTGTTCTGCCGTATATGTGGCTTTACCGGTTATTTACATTTATTATGATGCTGCGGAAAACCTGCCATTACGGCTTTTATCTGATCTATTTCTTTACAGCACGGTATAAATCATTCATAATCTTGATGGCTTCATAAAAAGTCCAAATTCTTTGTTGCGCTGCATCCTTCGCTTCTTCATAGTACGTTAAGTACGAATCATCACTCAGGATTTGCGCGCCTCGCCAGTTTTATGAGATTGGTGGAACTTTTTTCTTTGCCATCCTAATCCGACTTTTTACGTGTTTGTCAATATAGATGTCTCTGTAAATAATCGACAATTAAACGATATACACACGGAGTCCCCCAATGAATAATTCTTCTTCAAAAATCCATTCCTGGCAACCTTTAGCACCGGACAAACTCCGCACCATCCGCCAGATATTTACAAACCTTTTCCCAGTCCCTGAAAATGACAATCTGGCAGAACACATTTCCGGATACTGGATCAACACACTTAAAAAAATCTGGAAAAATAAGCCTGACGCCATCAGACAAAAAGACCTGGCGTACACACCCGGCGATCCTTTATCTCGCATTCGCCAAAAAACCGTTGTTATTGCCTATGCGGACAGTATTTTTGAAAAAGAGGAGAAAACCTTAAAAACCCTGGACAAGTTCTTAAGTCAACATTTCCCTGCCATCGGCGGCCTTCACATTCTGCCGGCCTGCGTGGTGGCAGATTCCCGGTTTAATGACGGATATTTTTCCCAAATCGTTCGAAATAAAATCCACCCCTCTTTTGGATCTAACCAAAAGTTTGCGGACATGGCAGAAAAATATTTTTCCATGACCGACTTTGTTTTAAATCATGTGGATATCGACAATCCCAAATTCCAGTCCTACCTGAACGGCAATGACGTTAGCGGAGACTGCTTTTTTGTATTTACAGAAGCCGAATATCAGCAGCGACTTTCAAACAAGGACTTTGATCAGGTCTTTCGTCCTCGCCCGTTTCCGCTGTTCACAATTTTCAGAAAAATCCCAACGAATGCTCGATTCGCAGAGATGGATTTTATCGGCAGGGTTAACGCAATGAATCAATGCCTGGCCCCAGACCGCCTGCCGGAAGAGGTTATTGCCCTGTTGTCTGTTTTCAATAAAATCAAAAACGACCAGATGCTGCTGGAAAATGATTATACTTGCATGACACGGTTTATCAAATATCTCGAACATCATACAACAATCCCCCCTCAATCCCTGTTCACACTTTCTGAAACCCAGGAAACAAACCATATCCCCCATATTTTCAAAGAATTCATCAAAACAAAAAAAGACCTGCTGATTGCCCTGGGCAATGATTCAGAAACAGCGCAAAAATATTCGACAATCTATGAAAAAAATGACGCCCTGATTTTTGGCGAAGAAATCCGGGCACTGACCACCTTCAGTCATGTGCAGGTGGACCTGAATACATCCACCTATGAAGGGCTAAAAATGCTGGCGGATGATTTTGCCTGGTACCTGACCATGGATCTGGATATGCTGCGTCTGGATGCGGCCAATTTCGCGTTTAAACGCTGGAAAACGTCCTGTTTCGGATTGCCTGAAGTCAACAGTCTGATGAAAATCCTTTACCTGTCCATGGAATGCGTATCACCGAGAACAGTGGCCAACCTGGAGGTCAACGACAAGCTGAGTGCGATTCTTAAACAAATGGCGGACAAAAATGCACCCCCGCCCATGATGTATGATTTTCATCTGGCAAGTATTTTACCGGTTATTTTCAACA
>JAGGYV010000132.1 GCA_021162325.1 Desulfobacteraceae bacterium
TAATTCTGATTCCTGTCCTGGAATGCCGCAATCAGCGCAGATGGTTACCGGAAAATGTTTATTGCTTTGCTCGGTCATAAGTTTTCTCCTCAAATAAAAAGGGTGGCCAAATTCATGACCACCCTTTCTCGGGCGAACCGATGGTTATAGATTATTACTGTTCTTCCTCGGGGCCAGTTAAGAATTGATGGATTACCTGCCTAATCCACTCAGCCATACTGATTTTTTCCTCATCGGATTTCTGCTTAATTTTCGAGAACATATCCTGACGGAATGCAACAGATAGTGGGCGTTTATATTGGGCCTGTCTCATGGAATCACCTCCTTTCAATCAATGATAAATGTAATGTATTTTTATTTTGTTCTACATTTTTTTAAAGAAGTTGGGGGCGGGTGTTTTTCGGTTCAAATACGGGTGAACACCATGCTTAACACCTTGATGTTTCCGTAACTCATTAATATGAAAGGAATATAATATTTTATTGGTAAGGTGTTAAGGTGTTTAAGTGAAAATATGGGTCAGGATGAAAAAATGATAATATCAAATCCCTCTTGGCCATCTTTATCACTTAATTTTCAAGGGATACAGTTTTTTGTCGATAAGGTTTTAAGATAATAAAATATCAAAAAAATGATTAGGGGGTTTAGAAATGAAAAATAATAAAAAATCTAAATGGCGAAACATATATGAAAATTATTTACAAAATATTGCCATAGCCAGTTGTTATAGTTCCCCTGAAATAACTTGCTTTAATCAAATGACGCTTATTGCGGTCTCGAACAAGCTTTCTAAAAAAAGAATTAACAAAAGGAGATTTCAAAAAGCTTTAGTTCCTCTTAAATGGGTGGAAGAGCGGCAGGGAAAAATATTCCCCACGTTTATGGAAGACGTTGGATATGCTTTGGGAGGGCATAAACAGATAGAAGATATTGTGGGGAGATTAATTGGCCCTGCAAAAGAATCTATGGAAGATATTATTGATGACTATAGTGAAAAGGAAAAAACTGATCATAAAGGAACTCATGGCAAAAGCAAGTCTTTGAGATGGAAGTTTACTAAGCAGTATGTGAACAATTTGGAAAAAATTTCAAAAAAATATGAGGTTCCTTTTTGTAATGTCGCTTTAATTTACCAGATAATTAGTGCAAGTAGAAATCAACCAAAATTGTATAATCCTGATAGAATAATAGAACATTTTATCGACAAAGAATTTGACTCTACTTTGGAAAATGAGAAAAAAGAAATATTGGAATTTTCTTTCTATTTTTTTGATGAGAAATTTGAACGTTTGATTGAAATATTTATTGGAGAAAAGTTACAAGATGTATTTGGTTTAACTGAATTTTTTCAACATGTAAATTTTGTCTTGGGTTATAATGAATATTATAATGTCAAAAGTCTTTCTTTGGAGGAAAATCGAGAAATATTTTTAAAAATATATGATGAAATTTATAATTTCCATAAAGAAGTTATTTGGCTTTTTGTGTGGAGTAGTATGATAGATTCTTGGATAATTGACAGTTTCATTAAAGAAGGAGCAGATTTCGAAAAGTCAAAGCAATTATTTGCTTCTTGGTCGCCATTCATATCTGAAATTGAATATATTAAAAGTATTGATACGAAAAAGGATTTAAATTTATTAATTGATGAAAAATATTTTTGGGTTAATTTCCTTTCGAGTTTAAACATGGTTCCTTTTTTCTCACTATATTCGACAAAAGGAAATAATGCTATAAAGCAATATATTAGATTTGATGAAGGTGGAATTAGATTTGCTCCTAACTATAATGTGACAAGTACTGAAAACTTCAACCCAAATATTAGTTATTCGCTTAGAACTGAATATTTAAATCATGAAGGTATTTATGTTAAAAATGAAAAATTAGACGAATATGAAAAAGAAGCAAATAGATATCTTTCGTCTGATAAATTTGTAACTTATAATAGTCATCAAAATGATAAAGAAAATAATAAAGAAACAACTGTGAAAAGTTATGATGACATTCAACTTAAGACAGAAAAATTTTTTGTTTATTATCGTGAGTTTCGCGATCGTGCAGAAAAATATTTATTTAACCAATATCAATTGTCGGGGGATAAAAGAGAATTGTCGCGTAGCCAACGTAGATTTTTGCGTAGGAAACGTGAACCATTGCCTAAGAAAGGTGCATTTACTTTCGAAATCAGCTCTCATATAAATATGGCGGCTCGTGATCATTTGCGGTATTTTAAAGATAATTTATCATTCTCTAAGCTTGGAATCACTGGGAAAACAGGCATAAGATATGTCCAAAAATATAAGAAAGAACATTCGTCTGATAATAGTGTTGAACATATTGAAGACATACCTATTAGTGAAATTGAGAGAATAAGAAGGCAGAAAGAGAATGAAGAACTTCATAGAATACCTGGATATATTACTCAAAATCAGTTATGTAAATTATTAGCTGAATGTGAACCTTTTAATCAAAAAAGTCCAAAGACGATTATGCGAAGGTTGCAAAAACTTATAGAAGATGGAAAAATTGACACTCCCATGATCCAGAAAACTGGTAAGTATTTCAAAGAGGAAAATGTGAAATCAATTGTCAATGAATTGATGACGGAAATGTTTGGTTGTTCCTTGGCAGAAAGAGTCAAAGATTAGTAAAAAGCGTGGGACTTTGGTGGGACTTTTCGTGGGGAATTGGATAAAATAGAGAAAATATGTAAAATCTGCTAAAATAGAGAATATATTTTTATCTAATGTTTTCAGTAAGATGAGGTTTTAAGCGAGTCTCGGAGACTCACGTTGAAAGTTATGGTTGGTGATTCGTAATCAGTAGGTCAGCGGTTCAACTCCGCTCATCGGCTCCAATAAAATCAAGCACTTACATGGAGTTTTCCGGTAAGTGCTTTTTTATTTTTTGTCCGGAATACCAGCCGGGATACCAAAATATTTCATTTCAGATACCCCTTCCTATTTCTTAACCATTTCCTGATGCATTCCACCTTCTGTGACAGCCATTTTTGCCGCCTGTAAATTATATTGTCAAGGGGCATGCCCGCCTGCGGCGGCGGCTGCGCCGTCCTTGACAAGGATTTGCTACGGCGGCTTTTTTTTGGCTATCGGAAGGAGAATTATGTCTAAAACCAATTACAAAGGGGAAGTTCCCGGCCGGCTCCGTTGTCGCCGGGAAATTCCTTCTTGTATGTGGTCAGGGTATTCACCCCCTTCTTTCCTGCCCGGCAGCTGCCATAGGCGGCTGAACCAACTACCAGATTGTTCCGCACCTACTTTTTTTCCTGAAAAAAAATCCCTATGAATCCCTAAAATGTCAATTTGAGGAAAAAAATAGCAAAAATAACCGGAAGTCAACGACATCGTCAAGCTATTACAACGGAAGTGGTCGTCCGGTATTGTTGCCCGATCAAGGGTCGGAGATCTAACCGGGGGATTAGTCAGCCCGAAAACACTCGCTAACGAAGATAGTCGCGGTTGCGGAATACCCCGCCGGTTGAAAGTTCGGGGGCGGATCGCATACCGCGTTGAAGATGTGGCTCAATACCTGATTGACCGGGGGTTAACCATGGAGAACAAAAATGATTAGTCAAGCCCTTACGGCCGAACCGATATCGTCATTGTCTACGGATATAGATATATTCTCGGTTGACGCAACCGCCTTTTTGCCGGAGGACATGCGGCAATTAATTGACATCGGCTTAGCGACCACCCAAACCCACGCGGATACCCTGGTGCTGGGGTTGTTGGCTTCCGTGGTGCCGTTGGCCGATGGCGCCAGGATATGCTTGACAAACGAGGATAAGGACGGCAAAACCGTGCGTCCGTACTTCCTTATGCTGACCCAGGTGGCCGACCGGGGCAGCATCAAGGCCAGAATCACCAAAGGTGACGATCCCCCCGTACTTTTAAACAAGCTGTCGTTGTCTGTTTTCGGGACTACTACCCCGGAAGATTTAAATAAAGAAACCGCCTTGTCTTTGTTGCGGGGCGGCCACCTGGCACGTTACACGATCTGTTATATCACCGAGGCCAGGCACCTGCCCGACAGGGACTACCTGACCCAAGAAGAGTCAGGATTGATCAAAAAATGGGGAGAATCCATCAGAATTGCATCCCGAGATCACGGCGGCCGCTTTGTGTTATCACCCGCTGCAAAAAACTATTTAGATGAGTACCGGCAAGTAATTAGCCAGGACTTTGTCGAGGCTGTAAACAGCGGGGAACCTGACGGCGGAGCAATTGTCCGGCTGGTCGGACAGGCAAAAACGTACAGTTTGCTATTGCACTTAGCAAGTGAAAAAAGAGGATCGGAAATTATCAGTTTGGAAACGATAAAGCAGGCCTGTGGTCTGGCTGGGTATTATTTTAATCGGCATCATCAGCGATTTATGGATTATCTCGAACAGGGCGAGGAACAAGCCCGCAAAAAAAACATCAGCGAGCGCATTTTTGAATACCTACAAAAACCCGGAAATGACGGTCAGAAATCAATACGCGATATCTACCGCACCCTACACCTAAAAAAAGAAGTTACCGTACAAATTTTAAAATTACTCGAAAAAGAAAAAATGATAAAAATAACAGGAGATAATCATGTTGTGTGCATTTAGAACTCGTAAAACCACGTGACACGTGACAAACAGGGCGCAAACCTAGTGTTTATGCGGGTTTGACTGTCACAAAAACCGTGGTGACAGTTGTCACCTGTGTCACAATTTGTCACAACCATTTTTGTGACACCTAGAACAGCGTAAAATAAGGGCTGGAAGGCCGTTTGTCACGTGTCACGTAGTTTTCTAAAGAAAAATTTGCAAGGAATATAAAAACATGAAAACGATGATGGATTTTATTGCTGCTGCCCTACAAGAAAAAGTAAATAAACCGCGTGCTGAAGAAACAGCAGCAAATATTAGTTCAATTTTGTCTGCCCTTTACCGCCGGAGGTCGGAAAGTGAATGGGAATGGTTGCGCCTTAACCGGCCTGATTGGTGGCAGCAGCGGATAAAACTTGAAAATGACCTTGATGGACATTTCCCGACCGGGGATCAAAAAGCGGGACAGGAAGTCTTTTACCAACTGGTGGAACATTTGAAGACTGCTCCGGTCGGTCATAAAAGTACAAAACAGTGAATAATGTGTCCGCCCTAAGGGCCGGACGATTGATCATCAGCTCGGCTCTGCCGAGCAGCCTGAACAGGGGAAAAAAGGCCTCAAAATCATCCACTTTCCCCTTTCTTCCCCCCTGTTTTTCCCTGTTCCGGCTTCAAAAAACCTTCCAAATCTGCCAAAATTCAGAAAATCACCTCAAAAAAGCCCGTAATTTACTTCATAAATACAACATCACCCGAAAAAAATAAGCACCAAAAAAAATACAGACGAACATCAAAATACAAGAAAACATGCGGGTTATCCCGCCAAAAAAAATACATACACCGTAGGATGCGGAGTCTGCAACCTCTTTTCCGGTCAGGAAATTGACCGATTACATATAGACGTCGTACATCCCCCATTACCTGGTGAAAGCCAGGAGGCCGCCAAACCCAAAGACGGTCGGGGGCGCTACGTTGACCAACTTTTTCCGTCCGGCGGGGCCGGGCGGCGACGTTAGAGGAGGTAATATGGATAGATTGCTACATGAGGGGCTAGAGGCAATAAAAGCCCACGGCGGCAGTTACCGCACCCGGGAGGCCCACAGAGACGAGATACGCACATTTGTGAGTGATCTCCGGGCCGCTGGGTTCGGGGTGCAAAGATGGGAAAACATCAAAATGAGTCACGTAGCCAAAGTCGTTGATGCATGGCAGGATCGCAATTTATCGCCAGCCACAATAAAAGAGTATATGTCGGCGGTACGGATTGCGGCCCACGAACACGACAACGACCGGATCGCCGACAGCCGGAACGCTGATTTTGGTATTTCGGCTCGTACCTATATCGACAATATAGACAAATCGTTGCCACAGGAGGCGTACCAGCAGGCCGTGGACACCCTCAAGCATCATCTGACCCCCGAGATCACGCTGTGGCTGCACAGATGCAATTGCAGAGGGAGCTAGGTCTTCGGCGGGAGGAATCGGCCAAATTTGCGGCTGATCGCGATATTTTGCGGGATGGCCGAGCGTATATATCCGCAGGAACAAAAGGCGGCCGCGAGCGTATGCTGCCTGCGGAAGTGGTGCAGCGACCTGAAGCCCAGGCTGCCATCGATTACACCCGGCAAGTATCGCGGGAGTTGGGAACAAAAAACCTGCTCCCAAAAAATACAACCGAGCGGCAGGCGACCGGGTATTATTACCGGGCAGTCAGAGCCGTAGGAATAAACAAGGAGGTTGCCGGAGCTGCATCGCACGGCAACCGCCACGCCTGGGCGCAAACCAGGTACGAGCAGTTAACCGGGTTTGAGCCCAGGTGTAAGTTTGCAAATAAAGAAAGCTATCAAGCTGCCGCATGAGCAGCAGCAGGTGACAAATGGTCTCAGCTGGGCCGAGACGCCCGCCTACAGATCAAGTCCGAGCAGGGCCACGGTCCGGATCGGGATGATGTCGTATCTCAGTATTTGGGGTCGGGATCATCGTAGTCGGACAAAAATTAACAAAAGAAGGCCGGGGGCACTCTCCAGGCCTTTTTTTTATCAAACAAATATTGATGGTTTCGTAAAAAGCGATTTCAGACCGCTGAGTGCGGCCACACATCCAAAAGTAACTTGAGTCGAGCTGCAAATTTACATAAAAAAGCAAAGAGTTTAGGCTATGAAATGGTGCCGCAATCGTAAAATA
>JAGGYV010000205.1 GCA_021162325.1 Desulfobacteraceae bacterium
CTCGACGTTTTGGCTTATTATTTTTCCCGTCTTCTGTGTTGCTTTGTCGGTCAAATAGCCAGCTATGCTCTCGGCAAAGCGCCTTGAAGACGAAAAAAATTCCAGCGCCAAATTCGATGACTTATTTATTCCCGAACCCTAAGCATTGTAACCGTCTATTTGTCCGGCACTTTTTATTCCAGAAATGCTGACCAGAACAAAAACAAACATCACCAGGGCCTTTATCAAACAATCTGATTTTTAATTTAATTTTAACGGGATGTTCACAATTGCCCCGCAAGCTGAATATTACGGATATGTCCGAATCTTTTCCTGAAAATACCCTTACTCAAAACGGCTGATTGTATTTAGATTCGTCTACCATAAAAAGATTTTCGCTGTTCCGACAATCGGCTATTTTTATCAAAAAAGCACAATATATTGATTTTTTTTATTGACACAATCAACATATTGTGACTATACCCTCATACAGACGAACTCTGTTAGGCGGTATTTTTTTCTTCGCTGCATTCTTCTTGATTCTAAAATGTATCATAAAATGGGTAAAAGGATTGATATGCTTAATCAAATTAAAAAGCGTAATGGCCGGGTGGATAAATTTGATTCTTCAAAAATAACCGCAGCAATCGCCAAGGCAGGCGAAGCGACCGGCGAATTCGAAAAAAAAGAAGCAAAAAAAATGACGTTGCGCGCCTTAACCCTTGCCCATGAAATGCATCTTTCCGATTGCCCGGAAGTAGAAGAAATACAGGATATTGTTGAAAGAGTATTGCTGGACTCTCCCTATTACAAAACAGCTAAAGCCTACATTATCTATCGGGAACAACACGCACAGATCAGAAAAATTACAACAAAAGCGCATGTTAAAATAGTGGAAAACTATGTCCAGAAAATGGACTGGAAAATAAAAGAAAACAGCAATATGAGTTATTCATTGCAGGGATTGAACAATTATATCTCTTCGGATATAACCACGGAATACTGGCTGAACAGAATCTATCCCCCGGAAGTCCGGAAGGCACACACAACCGGAGATCTCCATATCCATGACTTAAGTCTTTTATCCATTTACTGTGTCGGATGGGACCTCCAGGATCTTCTCACCGTCGGATTTATGGGCGTTCCTGGAAAAGTAGAAAGTGCTCCCCCAAGACATCTCAGGTCTGCGCTGGGACAAATCGTAAACTTTTTTTACACCCTTCAGGGTGAAGCTGCCGGCGCACAGGCGATTTCCAACTTTGACACCCTGCTGGCACCTTTTGTCAGAGAAGACTCCCTTTCATATAAGGACGTCAAGCAGGCTCTGCAGGAATTTATATTTAATATTAACATCCCCACCCGAGTCGGATTCCAGACCCCGTTTACCAATATCACAATGGATTTAAACGTACCGGGCACACTTAAGGATGTTCCAGTAGTAATCGGCGGAGAGCACCAGAAAGAGACATATGGTGAATTCCAGCATGAAATGGATATCATCAACAGTGCCTTTGCCGAGGTAATGATGGAAGGAGATGCCAAAGGGCGCGTTTTTACCTTTCCTATTCCCACATACAATATCACAAAGGATTTTGACTGGGCCAACCCGAACTTAGAAAATATTTGGAAAATGACCGGCAAATACGGGATTCCGTATTTTTCGAACTTTGTGAATTCCGACATGTCACCGGAAGATGCCAGATCCATGTGCTGCCGATTGCGCCTGGATAACCGGGAGCTTCAAAAAAGAGGCGGCGGTCTTTTCGGGGCCAACCCGTTGACCGGTTCCATCGGCGTTGTCACGATCAACCTTCCCCGAATTGGATATACCGCCAAGGACAAAGATACTTTTTTCGAGCAGCTAACAAAACTGGCACACATCGCAAAAGAAAGCCTGACCATTAAACGAAAAGTGCTTGAAAAATTTACCGAACAAAACCTTTATCCTTACTCAAAATTCTATTTACGGGGCATCAAAGAAAAAACCGGCGAGTACTGGACAAATCACTTCTCAACCATCGGAATCATCGGGATGAACGAAGCCTGCCAGAATTTCATCAACGAAGATATTGGCAGCCCGGCAGGACATGCGTTTGCAATTGAAGTATTAGATCACCTGCGGCACATCATAGGGGAATTCCAAAAAGAAACCGGCGAGTTCTTTAATCTGGAAGCAACCCCCGGCGAGGGCACCGCTTTCCGACTGGCCATGATTGATAAAAAGCAATACCCGGATATTCTTTGCGCAAATGAATCTTTTTATCAGGAAGGCGCGGATCCATTTTACACAAATTCCAGCCAGCTGCCGGTCAATTACACGGATGATATTTTTGAAGCCCTTGAACTTCAGGATGAACTCCAAACCAAATACACCGGCGGCACGGTTTTCCATATCTTCCTTGGCGAAGAGGTAAACAATATTGAAACGACCCGAAACCTGGTTAAAAAAGTGACTAATAATTTCCGGTTGCCGTATTTTACAATTTCTCCAACGTTCAGTGTTTGTTCAGGACACGGATATATACCCGGCCAACACACGGTGTGTCCCGAATGCCATCAACCGGTGGAAGTATACTCCCGAATTGTCGGGTACTTACGACCTGTCAGCCAGTGGAACAATGGCAAGCTGGCTGAGTTTGACATACGAAAAACGTTTACAATGAATACACCCAGCACCATTTAGCTCGGAAATTAAAATGATCATTGGCGGCATTCAAAAAAATTCTCTGATTGATTTCCCGGCTAAAATCAGTTGCGTTATTTTTACCGCCGGCTGTAATTTTGACTGCCCGTATTGTCATAACCCTGAATTGGTAGACCCGCCCTTTACGACAATTAACCCGGAAGAGATTTTCGCTTTCCTGAATAAACGAAAATCTCTTCTGGATGGAGTTGTTATCACTGGCGGAGAACCCACCCTGCAAAAAAATCTGTTCGATTTTTGCACTCAAATAAAATCTATGGGATTTCCCATCAAATTGGATACGAATGGCAGTCATCCGGATACCGTGCAAAATTTGATCAAAAACCACTTAATTGACTACATCGCCATGGATGTCAAAACCATACCGGAAAAATATATTCCCCTCCTTGCCAAAAATACAAAAGCAGAAACAATACGTGAAAGTATTCTTATCATCATAAATTCAGGCATCCCCCATGAATTTCGCACCACCTGCTTAAAACCATTCATTGACAATGACATTATTTATGAAATTTCCCGTATAATCAAAGGTGCGGATTTGTATGTACTGCAAAAAGGGAATTTAGAGAATACCATTTTGCATCCGGAATTTTTTCAAAACCGGGAATGGCAGGTCAATGCAACGGAAATGGAAAATTTTCAAAAAACCGCATCTGTTTTTATTAAAAACACCATTATCCGATAGGCTTATTTTCGTCAGATTTTACGATTTCTCTCCCAAGCCCTACCATTCATTGCACCGGCTTCTGCATAGAACTGTTCCGAAATTCATCATCGTAAAATTCTGTTCACGGTAACAAAAAGGGATCATTATGTTGCCGGTTTTATAATGTTTAGAGTCATCCCCGCGACCCCGCCGGAATATACCCCGCCCAACAAATAGTTCCCTTATCCCGCATATCCTGCCCCGCATATTATCCCGTTCAGAACAGACCCCGCATGGACATTTAAAAATGTGCTGATTTTTGATATGATACCGTAACAGATGGAGACTATCAATAAATCAAAATAAGTGAGGTGCGGATGGATATCCAGGA